>NZ_JYDG01000046.1:0-65013 GCF_003263545.1 Rahnella sp. AN3-3W3 | reverse complement strand
CGCATTAAACCGTATTGGGCATGTGTCGTCAACGGCTTTTTGTGACAACGGTGGTGTTCGTCACCTGAATGATGCTTTTTACGACGATTTGTCGATTTAACTGCCGGAATCTGCGGTTTGCCTGACATTCACAGGCAAAATCCCATGCCGGGCGGTGTCGTATTTTGTAAGAAATTCGCGCAATTTACAGGGTTGAACGGGGGTCTAAAAGATGCCATTATTGCGCCGATTTATTAAACAACTCTGTTCCCGTTTTCACGCGACAGCTCAAGAGGGTTGCGGCATGGCTGGTTTATCACATCGCGCTTTTTATAAGTGCATAAAAAATCTGATGATGATCTCCGGGTGCTGTAAACACCACGATTTCAGCTTTTCTCCTTTTGCAGTCTCTTTCATGCGGTAAGGCTACCGTTTGTCCGCTGTTAGGCATTATTAAAAACAGAGCGTCATCCACAGGGCAATTCTCTGATTTTACTGTTGTCTATCAGACGTAGCCGGGCCTGAAACTCGATTTGTCACCACTTTGCCTCACCGGCATTGTCCTGTCGCACTCGATATCTCGCTTAGCTAACGTCATTTGCCGGGCCGGACTCTGCGCGCAATTGCTTTATGACGTAAGAACCTGCTCATTGCCGTGCCATCTGGCACACCCTCTTACTTAACCGTTTGAGAGTCTGAATGAAACACTTAAAACTTGCAGCAAGCGCTTCTGTCGCCCCTTATCTCCAGACTGCTCGTCTGGTCGTTGACCTGCGCCGCGCCGATTACGCGGACGTTGCGGCCATCATCATTTCTGTGGGTGATCTGAACCACGGCAGGCTGGCGGAGATTGAAACGCTGGGATTCGGTATTCCCGCGTTTGTTGCAGTGCAGGGAACGGAGCAGGTGTCGCCGGAATTTTTGCCTTTGCTGAAAGGCGTGATCACGCTGTCGGACGCCAACCAGGCGTTTTACGCGGCACAAATCGAATCTGCCGCACAGGCCTATGAAGAGGCGCTCTTCCCGCCGTTTTTCGACACGCTGAAAAAGTATGTCGAGATGGAGAACGCCACGTTCGCTTGTCCGGGCCATCAGGGCGGCGAGTTTTTCCGTCGTCATCCGGCAGGGCGTCAGTTTTATGATTTCTACGGCCCGAATATCTTCCGCTCTGACATGTGTAATGCGGACGTCAAACTTGGCGATTTGCTGATCCACGAAGGCTCGGCGAAAGATGCTCAAAAGTATGCCGCTAAAGTCTTCAGTGCAGATAAAACCTATTTCGTGCTTAACGGGACATCTGCCGCCAATAAAGTCGTGACTAACGCGCTGCTGACCCGCGACGATCTGGTGCTGTTCGACCGTAATAACCACAAATCAAATCATCATGGCGCGCTGTTGCAAGCGGGTGCGACGCCGGTGTATCTCGAAACAGCACGTAACCCGTTTGGGTTTATTGGCGGCATCGATGCGGCCTGTTTCGACGAAACTTATCTGCGTAAACAGATCAAAGAAGTGGCACCGGTTCGCGCTAACGAGAAACGCCCGTTCCGCCTGGCCATCATCCAGCTCGGCACCTACGACGCACGGTTTATAACGCGCGCCAGGTGGTCGATAAAATCGGTCATCTGTGCGATTACATTCTGTTTGATTCCGCATGGGTCGGTTACGAGCAGTTCATCCCGATGATGAAAGAATGTTCGCCGTTGCTGCTGGAGCTTAACGAAAACGATCCGGGGATTATCGTCACACAGTCGGTGCATAAGCAGCAGGCCGGATTCTCGCAGACTTCGCAGATCCATAAAAAAGACAATCACATTAAGGGCCAGAAGCGCCATTGCAGCCATAAAAAGCTCAACAATGCCTTTATGATGCACGCCTCAACCAGCCCGTTTTATCCGCTGTTTGCCGCACTGGACGTGAATGCGCGTATTCATGCCGGTGGCAGCGGAAAACACATGTGGATGGAGTGCGTGAAGCTGGGCATCGAAACCCGCAAAATGCTGCTGGATCAATGCTCGATGATTTTGCCGTTTGTGCCACCAGTGGTCGGCGGAAAGCGCTGGCAGGATCATGAAACCAATGAGATGGCTAACGACGTTCGGTTCTTTGATTTTGTGCCGGGAGAACGCTGGCATGCCTTCGAGGGTTATGCCGAAAAGCAGTATTTCGTTGATCCGTGCAAGCTGCTGCTGACTACGCCGGGCATTGATGCGTCCAGCGGTAAATACACTGAGTTCGGTATTCCGGCGACCATTCTGGCCAACTATCTGCGCGAGAACGGCATCGTGCCGGAGAAATGCGACCTGAACTCGATCCTGTTCCTGCTGACGCCTGCCGAAACGCCGGCCAAAATGCAGTTGCTGGTGGAAGAGCTGGTGCGTTTTGAGCAGTACATCGAAGAAGATGCGCCGCTCAGCGAAGTGCTGCCGACGGTGTATCGTAAAAACGAAGACCGTTACCGCAATTACACCATCCGTCAGCTGTGTCAGGAAATGCATAACTTGTACGTCAGTTTTGATGTTAAAGAGCTGCAAAAAGAGATGTTCCGCGAGAAGAGCTTCCCGAAAGTGGTGATGAATCCACAGGACGCGCATAACGAGTTTGTCCGCGATAACATCGAGCTGGTGGCGATTGGTGATGCGGAAGGGCGTATCGCCGCAGAAGGCGCGCTGCCGTATCCTCCGGGCGTGCTGTGCGTGGTGCCCGGCGAATTGTGGGGCGGGGCAGTTCAGCGTTACTTTATGGCGCTGGAAGAAGGGATCAACCTGTTACCGGGCTTCTCGCCGGAATTGCAGGGCGTATATATCGAGAAAAAACCGGTCGGCTGGAAACGCGTGATGGGGTATGTTCTCGCGCAATAGCCCGCATAAAAACCCATCTCCGGATGGGTTTTTTAATGGATCGTTTTTTATTGATCAATCGCGACAATAACCCTGCATGGTGATATGTGATGCAGGTCGAAAATAATCATCTTATTCAGCCAGAGTATAGATACCTGCGTCACAGTTGATTAAAAGCATAAAACGTAAATGAGAAATCACAATACTCAGCGTGATTTTCTGGAATTATAACTAATGCAGAATTCCATCTTAATAAAGGTGACTGCATGTCAGCATTAACTGAAAGGATCAGTGCGAAAGAAAAGCTGGGTTTTGGATTAGGTGATGCGGCAAGCCACATTGTTTTTGATTCTTCTGTCGCTATTCTTGCCTATTTCTATACGAATATTTATGGTTTGCCGCCAGCGGTAATGGGAACCCTGTTCTTAGTGGTCAGGGTACTTGATGCGATCACTGATCCTATTATGGGCGCGATTGCCGATCAGACCAAAAGTCGCTGGGGAAGATTTCGGCCCTGGCTACTGATTATTTGTGTGCCCTTTGCCGTCAGTTGTGTTCTGGTTTATTCCACGCCAGATTTTGAACAGACCGGTAAAATTGTTTATGCGGTTTTCGCTTATATATTTATGACCTTAATGTACACGGCGATTAATATTCCTTACTGTTCTTTAGGTGCCGCAATTACTGCCGACCCGCAGGATAATCTTTCCCTGCAATCGTGGCGTTTCGCTATTGCGCCAGTCGGGGGGGCGATGGGGACGGCGCTCATCCTGCCGTTAGCTGATTTTATCTCACCGGGAGACCGCGCAACTGGTATGCAGTGGGCGATGGGCATCTTTGGTGTCATTGGCTGCGTAATGTTCTTTGTCTGTTTCCTCACCACGCGTGAACGCATTACACCGGTAAAAGAAGAAAACATGAATATTCTTCGCGATGTGCGTGTGCTTATGCAAAACGATCAGTGGCGGATCCTCTCAGTTTATAACCTTGCCATGTTATGTGGCGTGGTGGTTCGCGGCAGTTTGCTGGTGTATTTCGTGCAATATGTTCTGCATCAGGGAAGCGGCATTATTTCCATTTTCATGATGGCGACTACCGTTGCGGCTGTTATCGGCAGTTTATTTGCCAAAAAACTGGGCTCGTGGATGTGTAAAATCCGCGCGTCCATCTGGGTGAACATATTAAATGCATTCGCAGGATTACTTTTCTTTGTGCTGCCAACCGATTACTGGATCCCTGCCTTTATTGTTCATATTGCCCTTAATTTATTACAGGGGATAAATGCCCCGCTGCAATGGTCAATGATCACGGATGCCAATAATTATGGGGAGTGGAAAACCCAGCGCCGAATTACTGGGATGAACATCGCGGCGAATATCTTTGTGATTAAACTCGGCGTGGCGATTGGTGGCGCGCTGACAGGCTGGGGGCTGGCATGGTTTGGTTATCAGGCGGGCGTGGAACAACAATCGGCGGAAGCGGTACGCGGTGTCCTGATTTTATTCACCGTCTTACCGGCTATTTTCTATCTGATTACGGCTTTCTCTATCCGTTACTACCAGCTGACGGAAGAGCGTATGAATCATATTGTCAGTGATCTGGGTGACGGAAAATTCCAGACACAAAGTTTGCAGACAGAGAGTTTACAGACTCACAGTTAAGATATTCGTCCCGGCGCCTCACGCCTGAGAAGCCGGGACGATAAACGTTAATCTACGCGGCGGTAACTGCGCTGAGTATTGTTCACTTTGTACAGATAGCGGCGGGATTCTGCCGACGGATGTTTGGTCGTCAGAGTGGTGTACACATCGCCCGGCGCCATATTGTTGATGATGTTAAACGCCTGTGTTTTGTTCTGTGAGAACACGCGCAGAACACTGCCTGCACCGCCGTTATAAGCGGTAATCACAGCATAGCGACGTGATGTCGGGTTGTTGATGTTCCCCAGATACACGTTTTGCAGCATCGCAAGATAAGCCGTGCCGGTATTGATATTATTTTGCGGATCAAACAGATAGCTTCGGCTTGGCTTGCCCCATTTTCCTTCAGATTTAAACACATCGACACCCGCGGTATGCTGCACAACCTGCATCAGGCCCAGCGCATCGGCATTACTCACCGCATACGGGTTAAAGGCTGATTCGGTTTGCATGATCGCCAGGATCAGAGACTGATCGACGCCATATTTAGCTGATGCTTCACGGATCATCGGCAGATATTTATGCGCACGTTTGTTCAGGTGGTTCGGCACCATCTGGATCGTCACGGAATAAATCACGTGCAGACCGGACTGACGGCGCATCAGTTTGTTCTGAATCAGATAATCAGCAAAGCTTGCTGCACGGCCTTCCCAGCGGATTGGCTGGCCGGTGTTGTCGAGAACCTGACCGTACAACATCGGTTCACGGCTGATCTGGATATCATTGGCGTCGGAATAAAGGTCAACATTGCCCGGATCGTCGCCCACCAGCAAGGTACTGATAATGGCCTGACGCAAGCTGGCCGCCGGATCCGTGCCAGAAATAGTCTCAAGGGTGATGGTACCCGCATCAAAGTTGATGTGGCTGCGGGTGTAATACTGATCGCTATATTTCACGTAGTCTTTCGGACCCGCGATCAGCACTTCGTTCATACCCCAGATATTTTCGATGTTATGGGCGAACTGCCCCATCAAAATATCGAATCCGTTGGTGTCTTTCACATAAGCTTCGTTGAACTGGTCTTTCTTGCTGCCGGAGCAGGAGATCAACATGGGCGCGATAACCAGCAAAGCTAAAATTTTCTTCATCTTACAAACCGTTTCTGATGAAAGAAGCAGGCACCCGGAGTACCTGCCTTAATGTTTTAACCATTGTTATAAATGATTATTTTGACGGCGGGGTATAGCCTTCGATATGCACGTCCTGACCTTCGAACAGGAAGTTGACCATTTCCTGTTCCAGCAGTTTGCGGTCTTCCGGATTCATCATGCTGAGTTTCTTTTCGTTGATCAGCATGGTTTGTTTGGCCATCCACTGCGACCAGGCTTCTTTCGAAATCTCATTGAAGATACGTTTGCCAATCTCGCCAGGGTACAGCTGGAAGTCTTGTCCTTCAGCATCGCGCTTGAGAAAAGTACAAAAAATCGTTCTGCTCATGCTAATTCCTTATCGATCGTTCTTTTGGGTCGGTTCTTTAGCCAGTTGCGTCAACAGACGCTCTACCGGCGCGGCCAGCCCGACGGATTGTGGTTGCGCTAAGTTATACCAGAGACCCGCACCTTCATCCATGCAACCCGCGGAAGAACGCAGATTTAACCACATCGGGACGATATCCAGATGGAAATGGCTGAAAGTGTGACGAAAAGCGGTCTGCTGCTGCAACTGATTTTGCGTAACACCGTATTTTTTCAGACCAATAGCCAGTTCATCTTCGGTGGTAAATTGCGGGAAGCAGAACAATCCGCCCCACAAGCCGACCGGCGGACGCTGTTCCAGCCAGACTTTATCTTCCTGCTGGATCATCAGCATAAACGCGGTCTTTTCCGGCAGGGTTTTCTTAGGTTTTTTACCGGGATAATTCGCCCAGCTGTGATGCGCATAAGCTTCACAGCCGGATTTCACCGGGCACAGCTCGCATTTTGGCTTGCTGCGGGTGCAAACCATCGCGCCTAAATCCATCATTGCCTGATTAAACTGAGCAACACCTTCGGCGGGCGTGACGTCTTCGCTTATCGTCCACAGTTTGTTTTCGGTTTTCTTCTCGCCCGGCCAGCCGTTAACAGCATAGCAGCGGGCCAGCACGCGCTTCACATTCCCGTCTAAAATAGGGTAGTGCTGATTCAATGCCAGCGACAAAACCGCGCCGGCGGTGGAACGGCCAATGCCCGGCAACGCGAGAATTTCATCAAAAGTTGTCGGAAATACGCCGCCGTGCTGGCTGGCGATGGTCTGCGCCGCTTTATGCAGGTTACGCGCACGGGCGTAATAACCCAGCCCGGTCCACAGATGAAGAACTTCATCGAGCGGCGCAGCAGCGAGATCAGACACCGTCGGGAAGCGTTGCATAAAACGTTCAAAATACGGGATAACAGTCGTTACCTGCGTTTGCTGCAACATCACTTCTGAAAGCCAGACTTTATAAGGTGTTTTTGCGATTTGCCACGGCAGCGTTTTGCGGCCATAGCGCTGATACCAGTCGAGCACCAGAGGTGAGAAACGTTGGGCTTCCATCATGGGTGAGTTACAGTCCGGCAGGGTTAAAAGACGGGGCTGATCACATCACAGTTCCCGTCTGGCTGTAAACCGGAACTTTCCGCACTGTATTGACGGATTTCCTGCCCGCAAGCCTTGCTAATCGGGAGTAAGTTTGGATAATGCGCCTTTCCTTATATTTAGTGACCAAAGCACAGGCATCCGCGCGCGGGTACCGCGTCTTGCCAATCGGAGTGGAAACACCATGAAAAACGACGTCATTTCACCGGAGTTCGACGAGAACGGTCGCGCAATGCGCCGTATCCGTAGTTTTGTCCGCCGTCAGGGCCGTCTGACTAAAGGTCAGCAATTCGCGCTGGACAACTTCTGGCCGGTGATGGGCGTGGAGTTTCAGGCCGAATCCCTGGATATTGATGCCTTATTTGGTCGCTCTGCACCTGTGGTACTGGAAATCGGTTTCGGCATGGGCACATCGCTCGTCACCATGGCGCAACAGAATCCTGACCAGAACTTTATCGGGATTGAAGTACACTCACCGGGTGTTGGCGCGTGTCTGGCAACGGCGCACGAAGAGGGCGTCAGCAACCTGCGCGTGATGTGTCACGATGCGGTTGAAGTGCTGGAAAAAATGATTCCGGATGGCTCGCTCGATATGGTGCAGCTATTCTTTCCTGACCCGTGGCACAAAGCGCGCCATAATAAGCGCCGTATCGTGCAGCCTGAGTTCGCCGAGAAGCTGCGCAAGAAACTAAAAGTGGGCGGTGTATTCCACATGGCAACCGACTGGGAGCCGTATGCGGAGCACATGCTCGAAGTGATGACCCGTTTAGAAAGCTGGGCGAATCTGTCGCAGGAAGGTAATTATGTCCCGCGTCCTGAATCGCGCCCGGTAACCAAGTTCGAAATGCGTGGCCAGCGTTTAGGCCACGGCGTGTGGGATCTGATGTTTGAGAGGAAGCAATAATGGCTACAAATCGCAGTCGTCGTTTACGTAAGAAGTTACACATTGCCGAGTTCCAGGAACTGGGCTTCTCTGTAAAATGGCGTTTCCCGGAAGGTACCGCGGTAGAAACCATTGATGAATCCCTGGATAAATTCATCGACGGTGTGATCGAGCCAAACAAACTGGCTTTCGATGGCAGTGGCTATCTGCAATGGGAAGGTCTGGTTTGCCGTCAGGACATCGGTCACTGCACTGA
Source organism: Rahnella sp. AN3-3W3 (assembly GCF_003263545.1). Classification (NCBI taxonomy): domain Bacteria; kingdom Pseudomonadati; phylum Pseudomonadota; class Gammaproteobacteria; order Enterobacterales; family Yersiniaceae; genus Rahnella; species Rahnella sp. AN3-3W3. The sequence goes on along the minus strand of NZ_JYDG01000046.1, from coordinate 56,802 downwards.
TGAACAGCGCGCGCAGGTCAAAAAATGGTTAGAAGACCAGAAAATGGAAGACGTGGAAGTTTCTGAGTTATTCGATATCTGGTGGGACTGATTCCACCGGTCAGATAAATTCTGAATCTTTGAAAGGTGCCTTCCGGCACCTTTGTTACATCTGGAGGCAGGACGTTGGGTACCGAACTCGATAACAGTTTGCTGGAAGATATTCTGGCGCAGGTCAGGCCGCTGATTGGCCGTGGCAACGTTGCCGATTATATTCCTGCGCTGGCGGAAGTCAGCCCCGATCATTTAGGGATTGCCGTGTGTACCACGAAAGGGGAGATCTTTCGTGCCGGTGATGCCGATATGCGTTTCTCGATCCAGTCGATCTCAAAAGTGCTCAGCCTGACGCTGGCGCTGACCCGTTATCAGGAAAGCGAAATCTGGCAGCGCGTCGGCAAAGAGCCGTCCGGTCAGCCGTTCAATTCGCTGGTTCAGCTTGAGCTTGAACAGGGAAAACCGCGTAATCCGTTTATCAATCCGGGCGCGCTGGTGGTCTGCGATATGCTGCAAACCCGGCTCTCCGCACCGAAACAGAGAATGCTGGAAGTGGTGCGTCAGCTGGCCGGATCGGCAGATCTCAACTACGATCGGCACGTTGCCCGTTCAGAGTTCGAGCATTCTGACCGCAACGCGGCGATTGCTTATCTGATGAAGTCTTTCGGTAATTTCGACAACGACGTCATCACCGTTTTGCATACCTACTTTCACTACTGTGCATTGCGCATGAGCTGTGAAGAACTGGCACGGACGTTTGTTTATCTTGCCAATAAAGGGCATCCGCTGGGCAGCGAGACACCGCTCATCGATGCCCGTCAGGCGCGGCAGATTAATGCGATGATGGTCACCAGCGGCATGTACGACGGCGCGGGTGAATTCGCTTACCGCGTCGGTATGCCGGGTAAATCTGGCGTCGGCGGCGGCATCATTGCCGTGGTGCCTGGCGAGATGTGCATTGCGGTTTGGTCACCGGAACTTGATGCGGCAGGGAACTCTTTGGCAGGTATTGCTGCCTTAGAATTACTGGCGCAACGTATTGGCCGTTCAATTTTTTGAGTTTGCTGTCTTAAGGGAGAGTACATGTTAGTAAAAAGTGGAGTGGTAAAAACCGGACTTGCTGCGTTACTGGCGCTGAGCGCGTGGAGCGCACAGGCTGATTATCAGTGTGCCGTCCAGCCTAAGGATGACGTGATCATCAAGCCGCAGACCGTTCAGGTTGTCGGTAACAGCGGTGATCTGCTGATCACACCAAACGGTAACGTGACCCTCAACGGAAAAGACATGACCCTGAGCGCCAGACAGCGTCAGGAAGCCATCGACTATCAGGCCGGTTTACGCCGTGACCTGCCGTGGATTGACCAGGGCGCGACGGCGCATCTTGAAAAAGGCCGGGTTGCGGTTGACCGTGTGATCGTCGAAAAACTGGGCAGTGACAGCAACGTGCGTAACCGCCTGGTTAAGCTCGATAAGCAGCTGAAAGAGCAGATGAACCTGATTATCGAACACCGCACTGATGGCCTGACTTTCCATCATAAAGCAGTGGATCAGGTGAAGCAAAATGGCCAGAAGCTGATGGAACAAACCATGGGCGGCGTCATGCAGGACAGCATCAACGAGATGGGACTCAAACAGGCTACGAGTGGCGGAAATCCACTGCAGGCGATGATGGGTAATCTCGGCGGTTTACAACAGGCCGTTCAGGAAGAGTGGAACAAGCAGGAAAAAGAGTTTAAAGCTTTTGGCGATGACGTCTGTAAGCGCGTGACCAATCTGGATACTCAGCACAAAGCCTTGCTGGCAGATTTGAAACAGTAAGTTGCCAAATGACAGATACAAAAAAACCGCGATTACGCGGTTTTTTTTTGCCCCTAAACCTTACTCCGCCAAAAACAGCTCCAGCAGCGAATTCAGGAACAGCTTTCCTTTGCTGGTGATCTGCCAGTGCGTGTCGGTTTCGACCAGATATTCTTTGGCGATCGCTTCGTCTAACTGTGCGCGGATCACCGATTCATCCAGCCCGGTATACAGACCAAACTCTTCACGCGGCGCGGCTTCCAGCAGGCGGAAGCGGTTCATGAAGAATTCAAACGGCAAATCTTCGGTTTCCACCGGATGCTGTTTATCCATATAACGACCCTGCATGTAACCGCGGGGGTGTTTGGTTTTGACGGTACGCAGGATTTGCCCGTCGGGCTGCGTCAGTTTGCCGTGCGCGCCACAACCGATGCCGAGGTAATCCCCGAAGCGCCAGTAGTTCAGGTTGTGCTGACACTGATAGCCCGGTTTGGCATACGCCGAGGTTTCGTATTGCTGGTATCCGGCTGCGGTCAGCAACTGATCGCCTTGCTCGAAAATATCCCACAGCGCGTCATCATCCGGCAGTTTAGGCGGACGCGAGGCATACATCGTATTTGGTTCGATAGTCAGCTGATACCAGGACAAATGCGGCGGATTGAGTGCGATTGCCTGACGCAAATCGTCCAGTGCTTCTTCCAGTGTCTGATCCGGCAAACCATGCATCAGATCCAGATTGAAGCTGCGCAGGTTCAGGCCAGTCGCCAGATGTGCCGCACGTTTGGCTTCGTCAGGGCCGTGAATACGCCCCAGACGCTCCAGTTTCTGTGCATCAAAACTTTGCACGCCGATGGAAATACGGTTTACCCCCGCGCGCTGGTAGCCGCTGAAGCGGTCTGCTTCGACGGTACCGGGATTGGCTTCCATGGTAATTTCAGCGTGAGCGTCGAGTGGCAACCGCGCACGCACGCCATCGAGCAGATTCTGCATTGCGTCGCTGCTCAGCAGGCTTGGGGTTCCGCCGCCGATAAAAATGGTCCCTACGCTGCGTCCGCCCACCAGATGCAGATCCGCATCTAAATCTGCCAGCAGATGTGCGACATAATCGTCATGCGGCACTTCGCCCTTTAACGCGTGCGAGTTGAAATCGCAGTAAGGGCATTTTTGCACGCACCACGGAATATGAATGTAGAGACTCAGCGGCGGTAACTTACGCATTCTTCTGTACTGCCTCTTTCATCGCGGCAAACAACAGTTTCAATGCCTGACCCCGGTGCGACACCGCACTTTTTTCTTCACGGCTCAGTTCTGCGGCGGTTTTACTCAGCTCAGGAACATAGAAAATCGGGTCATAACCAAAGCCGCCTTCACCTGCCTGGGCAAAGGTGATTTCACCCGCCCAGCTGCCGTGGCACACCAGCGGCGTCGGGTCTTCAGCATGGCGCATATAGACCAGCACGCAGTGGAACTGTGCTTTACGCTGGCCCTGTGGAACGTCCTTCAGCGCGACCAGCAGTTTATCGAGATTCTGCTGATCAGAGGCATCAACGCCTGCGTAGCGCGCAGAGTAAATCCCCGGCGCACCACCGAGAAAATCAACCGCCAGGCCGGAGTCATCTGCCACAGCAGGTAAACCGGTGACAGCCGCCGCGTGGCGGGCTTTCAGGATGGCATTCTCAATGAACGTCAGACCGGTTTCTTCGGCGGATTCAACGCCGAGTTCGGTTTGTGCCACCACGTCCAGCCCGAAATCGGCCAGAAGATGTGCGAGTTCACGCACTTTACCGGCGTTGCCGGTAGCTAATACGACTTTCTGCATGGGAGAGTCCTGACTTAAACGTTATTCTGCGAGCAGTACCGCGACCTCAGTCGGGATATTTTGCGGATGGATAATGCGGACTTGTTTATGGCGGCCCAGCTCGCCCTTTTCGATGCTTATCTGACTTTTGGCGACTTTAAACTGTTTTGAGAGAAATTTCACCAGATGTGTGTTGGCCTGTCCGTCTACCGGCGGGGCGGTGATGGCGACTTTCAGTTCGTCGCCATGCAAACCGACCAGGCTGTCACGGCTGGCTTTGGGCTGGATAACCAGCCGCAAAACCAGCGCGTCAGATTGCCAGTACGCCGGGCTTAAAGCTGGAACCACAGCGCACCCAACAGATCCATTCCGAGATAATTCAGCATATACAGGATCAGGATTACGACCATCGCTGAGAAATCAATGCCGCCCATTGCCGGGAGTATGCGGCGGATTGGCGCCATCAGCGGCTCAGTCAGTTGCATCAGCAGATAATCCATTGGTCCGCGGCCCTGGCTCACCCAGCTCATCAGCGAGCGGATAATGACCAGCCAGAACACCAGATAACCCGCGGCTTTGACCAGCCCTATCAGGCCTATCAGCAGACTGCTCAGACCAAAGAAGATAGCGCCGCTTTGGATAAGTAACAGCAGCGGGAATTTAATGGTGCAAAGAATGAAAGCCAGCAGCAGGCTTGCGCTGTCAATCGGGCCCAGCGGCGGAATAATCCGGCGAAGTGGTCCGATAATCGGCTGAGTAATCTTCACCACGAACTGTGAAAACGGGTTGTAAAAATCTGTACGTGCCCATTGCATCCAGATGCGCAGCAGCAGAACCATCACGTAGAGATCTATGAGGGTTTTAACCAGAAAAGTCAGCGTTAACATAATTCTCCTATGCCCTTCATCCTTCGCGCTGCTTCTGCGTTGGCTGCCTTCGCAAACCCCGGTCACATACTGATGTATGCTCCCGGCGATTTGACTCAGTTGCCGCCTTGATGCAACACGAATGATTTTGGGCAGTGTTATTTTATTATTTGCTCTTATTAGAACAGTTTTTCCATTTCCTGCGCGCGGGTAATGGCGGCCTGCATGGCCTCGGAAACGATCTCCGGTAATTGTCGGTCGGTGAACACTTTCAGAGCTTCAAAGGTCGTGCCGCCTTTGGACGTCACATTCTCACGAAGTTGTGACAATGGCGTGTCCGGGCTGGCCGCAACCAGTGCGCTGGCACCGCTGGCGGCTTGTTCAACCAGCATCCGTGCGGTTTCTGCACTGAAACCCAGACGCTGCGCTTCAGCCTGCATTGCTTCCATAAACAGGAAGAAATACGCCGGTGCGCTGCCTGCGGCGGCAATCACGTGGTTGATACCTTCTTCGGTATCAACCCAGCAGATTTTGCCCACGGCAGTCATCAGTTCGCCGCTGTAATCACGATCTGTCTGCGAAACCTGATCAGGTGCATACAAGCCGCTCATGCCCTGGCCGACCAGCGAAGGCGTGTTAGGCATGATGCGCACGATGTTGAGATTATCGCCCAGCAACTCGCAGAAGCGCGCCACGCTGACGCCTGCGGCAATCGACAGTACCAGCTTGTCGCTAAAATCCACGTCTTTTTGCAGTGCTTTACATACATCCGCCATCATCTGCGGTTTTACAGACAATACAACGACATCTGCCGCTTTCGCACAGGCGTTGTTATCACTGCTGCTCTGTACGCCATATTTTGCGGCCAGCGCATCGCGATGGGTGGTGGAAGGGGCACAAACGCTGATCATATTGGCCGGATAACCACTTTCAACCAGGCCTGAAATGATGGCGCCCGCCATGTTACCGGCACCGATAAAACATATTTTGCGATGTTGCATTCATGCTCCTTGCTTTTAATGGGGGCTGAACTGAGCCAATCAATAGTAAAGCAGTATACCGACAGATAGCGGTTACTGTTTTACGCTGTAATCACGGGCACCGAAAATAGCGGTACCGATACGAACCATGGTGCTTCCGGCGGCAATCGCAGCGGGCATATCATCGGTCATGCCCATCGATAACGTATCTGCCTGCGGACAAATGCTCTGTAAAGCTTTCAGGGCTTCACGCATCTGACCGAAGACTTCCAGCTGGCGCGCATAGTCGGTTTCTGCGGCCGGAATGGCCATCAGACCGCGCAGCGTCAGGTTAGACATCGCCATAATCTGCATCGCCAGTTCGTTGATTTCACCCACAGCAATACCAGATTTACTGGCTTCGTCGCTGATATTCACCTGAATCAGCACCTGTAACGGCGCTAAACCCGCCGGACGTTGCTCGTTCAGGCGCTGGGCGATTTTCAGGCGGTCAATGGTATGACACCAGTCGAAGTTCTCCGCCACCAGACGACTTTTATTCGACTGCAACGGCCCGATGAAATGCCAGGTCAGCGCAGGCTGATGTCCGGCAAAGTGGGCAATCTTATCCACGCCTTCCTGCACGTAGTTTTCGCCGAATGCTAACTGCCCGGCGGTAATCGCTTCTTCGACAGCGCTCGCAGGTTTAGTTTTACTCACTGCAAGCAAGGTAATTTCTTCCGGAGGCCTGCCGCAAAGGTGTGCAGCGGCTGCGATTTTCTCACGGACATTGTGTAAGTTCTGCTCAATAGCGTTTTGCTGACTAATGCTCATAGGGACTCAGGAGGATTTCAACATGGATATTGATGGATTAGTGGGGCGTAGTGTAAAGCAAAATGCCTCCGATCTGCACCTTTGTACCGGCAATCGGCCTGTGCTGCGTATCGGAGGGGAATTATGCCGCTGTGAGGACCTGCCGCTGATCGACGCATCGCAGATGCAAAGGCTCGTCAGCCAGTGGCTGAATGTCGCAGAACAGACGACTTTGCAACTGGCCGGGCAATTCGATAAAGCGCTGACGCTGGCGGAAGGCGTGCGGATGCGCCTTAACGTGTTTCAGCAACTGCATGGTTTGTCTGCGGCGCTGAGGCCGGTTCCCGCCCGTTGTCCTGAACTGGCAACGCTGCTGGCACCGGATATCTTGCAGCAAATCATTACGCTGGAAGACGGCCTGATCCTGGTCACCGGAGCAACGGGGAGCGGGAAGTCCACCACGCTGGCGGCAATGATTGATTACCTCAATCGCCATACGACGCGGCACATTATTACGCTGGAAGATCCGATTGAGCTTATCCACATCAGCAGGCATTGCCTTATCCAGCAGCGCGAACTGGGGCTGCATACCCGTTCATTCAGTGAAGCGGTACGCGGCGCGTTGCGTGAGGATCCTGACGTGTTACTGCTGGGAGAATTGCGCGACACCGATAGCATCAGGCTGGCGCTGACGGCGGCAGAAACCGGGCATCTGGTGCTGGCGACGCTGCATACGCGCAATGCCACGCAGGCTATCGACCGGCTGATTGATGTCTTTCCGGCAGAAGAAAAAGCCTTTGTGCGGGCTCAGCTGGCGGGCAGTCTCAGGGCTGTCGTCGCGCAGAAACTGGTGACGCAAAAATCGAAAGAAGGGCAGGGAAAGGATGATGAAAAAGCGGTAAGAGTGGCGCTGTTCGAAGTGCTGACGTCAACACCGGCGGTGTGCAATATGATCCGCGAAGGAAAAACGCATCAGCTGGCGGATATCCTGCAAACCGGCGCACAGGCCGGAATGCAGACGTTTGCCCAAAGCCGCCAGCAGCGGGAAAGCGCAGGATTACTGGCGGCAGATCAGGACTGACTCCATTGCTTTTCAAACCAGCTTTCCAGAATGATCACCGCAGAAGCGGCATCCACGCTGCCTTTGTCCAGCGCGCGGAAGCCGCCGCGATCGAACAAATCAGCACGGGCTTCAACGGTGCTCAGACGTTCGTCGTGCAGTTCAACCTGCACGCCAAAACGGCCATGCAGACGGTTGGCAAATTTGCGCGCACGGGCGGTCAGCGGTTGCTCTGTGCCGTCCATGTTCAGCGGCAGACCTACAACCACCAGATCCGGCAGCCATTCTTTCAGCAGCTTTTCGATTTTCTGCCAGTCCGGCGTCCCGTCCTGCGCTTTAAACGACGTCAGCGGGCGGGCGGTGCCGGTGACTTCCTGACCGATGGCCAGACCGATGCTTTTGGTACCGAAATCGAAAGCAAAAACCGTGCGGTTAGCCATTATGCATGCCCTGCATGGGTGGCAAGCTGGCCGACGTCAACGCCGATCATTTTCGCGGCTTCACGCCAGCGGTCAGCAATTGGGGTGCGGAATAAAATGTCATTGCTGGCTTCAATGGTCAGCCAGGAATTTTCCAGCAGCTCTTTTTCCAGCTGGCCCTGTTCCCATGCGGCGTACCCGAGCGCCACCAGCACATCTTTCGGCTGGTCGGGGGTGCCCAGCGTTTCCAGCACGTCTTTAGACGTGGTGATCATGGTGCTGTCCGAAATACGGATACTGGAGCCAAACCCTTCACGCGGCGTGTGGAGAATAAAACCACGGTCGTCAGCCAGCGGACCACCGGAAAACACCGGGCGGTCGAGGCGGATGTTCGGGTCGCGAGGCTCGGGTGTGATGTCCAGTTTGTCGAGGACGTTTTCAACGGTGAAATCTTCGACCAGTTTGTTGATCACCAGACCCATAGCGCCGTCTTCATTGTGTTCGCAGATATAGACGACCGAACGTTTGAACTGGGGTTCATCCAGGCCAGGCATCGCAATTAGAAAGTGATGTTGTAGATTCATGGTAAGCAGGATGTTTAACCTCAGAAAATTGAAATGCAGCTAAGAGGGCAGTGTAGTACGTCATCCGCAGCAAAAAAAGTGGGTTATCCAGCATTGCTGAACAACCCATCAGATTATGCGGCCAGGTAGTTTATCGGGCAGCCAGACGCTTTTCGATAGCATCCATCAGCATGCCGGTGACGGAAATCGGGAATGCCGCTTCGATTTCACGCGCACAGGTCGGGCTGGTGACGTTAATTTCAGTCAGGCGGTCGCCGATAATATCCAGACCGACAAAAATCAGGCCTTTTTGCTTCAGGATTGGCGCGACGGTGCGGGCAATCGCCCAGTCGCTTTCGCTTAGCGGACGGGCTTCGCCACGGCCACCGGCGGCCAGATTACCACGGGTTTCGCCCTGCGCCGGAATACGCGCCAGGCAGTAAGGCACAGGCTCGCCGTCGACCACCAGAACGCGTTTGTCGCCGTCCTTAATGGCGGGCAGATAATTTTGCGCCATACAGAAACGGCTGCCGTGTTCGGTCAGGGTTTCAATCACCACAGAAACGTTCGCGTCTTCTGGTTTCAGACGGAAGATTGAAGCGCCACCCATGCCGTCGAGCGGCTTGAGGATCACGTCAGTGTGTTCTTTATGGAACGCTTTCAGCTGCGCCGCATTGCGGGTCACCAGCGTATCCGGCGTCAGTTCCGGGAACCACGCGGTGAAAAGCTTTTCGTTACAGTCGCGCAGGCTCTGCGGTTTGTTAACGATCAGCGTGCCTTTTTCTTCCGCGCGTTCAAGGATGTAAGTGGCGTAAATGAATTCGGTATCGAACGGAGGATCCTTACGCATCAGGATGACATCCAGTTCCTGCAGGGCGATATCCTGCTCAGTGCCGAACTCATACCAGCCGTCGTAATCCTGCTTCACGCTGAGTTTTTTGGTAGTCGCACGGCCTTCGCCGCCGCGCAGATACAGGGAATTCATTTCCATGTAGTGCAGCTCATAGCCACGACTCTGCGCTTCCAGCAACATAGCGAAACTGGTGTCTTTTTTGATGTTGATGGAAGAAATCGGGTCCATCACGATGCCAAGCTTGATCATTTGGTCTCCTCTTAACCCAGATCGCCGAAACGAACCTGTAAGGCCGTTATCGCGGTGAGTGCTGTGGTTTCTGTACGCAGAACACGGGGTCCCAGCAGGATATCAGTAAATCCGTAGCCGGAGGTCATTGCAATTTCGTCAGCGGATAAACCGCCTTCCGGGCCGATCAGTAAGCGGACGTGGCTCACCGGTAGCGGCAGGGTGTTAATACTGTGGCTGGCGCGCGGATGCAGGTTCAGCTTCAGGCTGTCATCCTGTTCGGCACACCAGGCTTCAAGCTGCATCACCGGGCGAATTTCAGGGATGCGGTTACGTCCGCACTGTTCGCAGGCTGCGATGGCAATTTTCTGCCATTGCTGCAATTTTTTCTCCAGGCGTTCGCCGTCAAGTTTGACGCCGCAACGCTCAGAGAACAGCGGAGTAATGGTATTTACGCCTAGTTCGATAGATTTCTGGATGGTGAATTCCATCTTCTCGCCGCGTGAAATCACCTGGCCGAGATGCAGATTCAGCGGGGATTCGTTGTCTGACAGCACGCCTTCGCTCAGGCTGACACGCACACTTTTCTTATCAACCTGCGTGATGCTGGCGTCGAAAACCTGATTGCTGCCATCAAATAACTGGATCGCCTGACCGGGCTGCATCCGCAGAACGCGTCCGACATGGTTGGCGGCATCTTCGCTCAGCGCAATCTCGCTGTGAGCGGTCAGGGTTTCCGGATGATAAATGCGGGGTATGCGCATGTGTGGCTGCTGTCCTTAAAGTCTTTTCTGGAGGGCTATTTTGGCGTGATTAGCCCGCGTTGTCGCGAGCTAATGTGCTCTGATGACGTGATAATACTAAGTTAGCTTTTTCGTTGTGCGCAAGCTTGCTGAACGTAAGGGTTATGATTGCCCTGTACGCTGGCGATGCGGTTATCACGCTCACATTCCCATGAGGTGACCGGATACTGGCGATCCCAGGCGGTAAAGAGCTGGGTCTGCTGACGGGACAGATTGAGTTTGTACTGATCGCGCATGTAGAAATAGGTGCGTGCGATGGCACCGCGGGCACGGGCTGGCGGCTCAGCGGCCTTGGCCTTGAAGTCGACTTTCATTTCGCAGCGGCCATACTGGCCTTCACCGCCATTCCATTGACTGTACATAAAATTATTACGGTCGCCATTCACTTCGCCAATCGCGGGCTGCAGGTTGTGCAGGTCGGTTTCTACCTGACGATAATCCGCGTTTTTCGCGCAATTTTTACGTCCGCCATCCTGCCAGCACTGCATCTGATGACCAAACTGCCACGCAGGAACCACATGTTCCCACTCAATCCGGCTGGCGCGCTGTTCACTTTTACGAACCTGATAGCCGCAGGATTGCAGATCCGGCGTGCCTTTCTTGCCCTGCCAGCTGATGCTACAGCCGCAATAAAAGGTCGGTGCACCCTGATTAATTTTTACCGCTGCGGCTTTGGCCTGAGAGAAATTATTGATGGCATGACCAGACTGGCTCAAGGCGCTCAGCGGTGCCAGCGCGCCGATAAACAGAAAAGATAAGAACGTTTTACGAAACATGTTTCTGAAAGACCTGAGACTAAAAGGCCGGAAGGGTAACGGATACCACAGGCTGTGACAATGAGACTTTGCCGTGATGAGTGATTGAAAAATCAGCAGTTAGTGGTGCCTTTAGCATTGAACCGTAACAGCTCGCCACAATGGCGGCAGCGGTATTCTGACTCTTTGCGCATCACTTTATTATGACGACGCACGGTCAGCTGATGGTCACGGCAGGCGCATAAATACGGATAGGTTTTGCTTTGCACGGAGGCGACTTCGAACTTGTGCGTTCTGCTCGCTGAAACGCCCAGAACATGTTCCATCATCCAGCGCCACTCTTTGCCGTGCGGCGCAGGTGCCCGGCCAAACCTGCGATATACCAGCAGGTGCGCCAGTTCGTGCGGTACCACTTCATCGATAAACGGTTGCTGGTTTTCCATCAGCAATACCGGATTGAGCCGGATTTGCCAGTGTTGCAGATAGGCGCTGCCCGCGCTGGTGCCGCGTTGCTGATAAGTGATTTCCGGCTCCGTGTAATCGGTGCCCAAAAACTGATTTGCCATCCGGAGTTTTTCCCGCAGACAGCGCATAACGGCTTGTTGCAGGGCGATGGGGAGACGTGAGGTTTTCATCTGGCGAAGGATAAATCTGGTGGGGGAGAGATGCAATATGGAATTCCTCCCCTTTGCAGGGGAGGAATGGCAGGCCTGTTTATGACAGGCTTATTTACCAATATCGCGCAGGGCTTCGCCTTTCATCAGGTTGCGTTCGATGTGTTCCAGAGAGACGTTTTTAGTCTCAGGGATCAGCGCAATGGTGATGAAGATGAACACCACGTTCAGCGCGGCGTACACCCAGAAGGTGTTGGCGTTGCCGAGGCTGTCGAGCATGGTCAGGAAGGTCGCACCGACAATCATGTTGGCGATCCAGTTGGTCGCGGTGGACACGGTGATACCAAAATCGCGGCCTTTCAGCGGCTGAATTTCAGAACACAGTACCCAGATCAGCGGACCGGCACTCATGGCAAAACCGACGATGAACATCAGCAGCATGGCGATGGAGAAGTATTTTGCCGCATCGGATTCAACACCGATATGCAGCATGGTACCCAGCACGCCCATACCGACGGCCATCACCAGGAAGCCCAGTTTCAGCGTAGGTTTACGGCCCCAGCGGTCAACCAGACCGATAGCAATGAAGGTCGCCAGAACGTTGACCAGACCGACAATAACCGTGCCCCACATCTGCTGAGAGGTGCTGGCGAAACCGGCGATGCCGAAGATTTTTGGTGCGTAGTACATGATGACGTTCATACCGGTGAACTGCTGCATCACCTGCAACAGAATGCCGAGGTAAACCGCACGACGGAAGTTTTTGTTGTTAACAAACAGACCCCAGCCGCTTTGTTTAACTTTCAGGCTTTCACGGATTTCATCCAGTTCACGTTTTGCCTGCTCGCTGGAATCACGCAGTTTTTCCAGGACGCGGCGCGCTTTGCCGTCATCGCCACGTGCGGCCAGCCAGCGCGGGCTGTCCGGCAGGAAAAAGACACCAATCAGCAGCAGCAGCGCAGGAATGGTGATGATACCCAGCATCCAGCGCCATGCGCCGGTATAGCTGAACGCGGTATCAGACAAATACGCCGCCAGAATACCGATGGTGATCATCAGTTGGTACATGGAAATCATGCTGCCACGGATTTTTTCCGGTGCGATTTCTGACAGGTAAATCGGTGCGGTGTATGACGCGATACCGACCGCCAGACCCAGCAGAACGCGGGCAACAATCAGGATTTCTGCGTTAGGCGCAAAGGCAGAACACAGGGAACCGATAACGAACAGAACCGCGCCGATCATCAGGCTGTATTTACGTCCCAGGCGGAAGTTCAGCCAGCCGCTGCCGACAGCACCGACGGCGGCACCAAACATCATGGAACTGACAACCCATTCCTGTTGATGGTTTGTGATCTGGAAGTCATGGCTGATAAAGGGCAGGGCACCAGCGATGACGCCGATATCTAAGCCGAACAGCAGTCCGGCCAGTGCAGCGAGAAAACAGACAAAGAAAGTGACGCTTTTATTCGAGCGTTTTCCCTTGGTCGAAGTTGAGTTGTTCATCCGGTCTCCAAAATAATGCAATCGTTTTGAGTTTGTAATAATGCTTAGGCTGTTATGTTATTTACCCTGCGCACAGCTTAACGTGAACCCGCTCACAGTGTTGTAATCGTTTACACTTATAGGTGTGATTGGGTGTCTTGTTTTTGAAGGGTTTCAAACGGATAGCGTAACAGGAAGGGGATGTGCCGCAGAGTAATAGCCCGAAAATTGATTTATATCAATCAATACAGTGTTTCAAACTTTTACATATACAAATAACTAATTAAATTATAACAAGTTATGTTCTGTAACCGTTTTCATTATGGCAATTACTTAAACGGAAAATTCTCCACTTCCTGCTTTTGAGTGTAATCGTTGAAATACTCGATTCTGATTTTTTCAGACGATGCTGAAGTGGAAAACGTTAAGGCCGGAGGGTATGGCTTGCCCGGATAGACGTTTTTTTTCAGGGTTTTCCACTGGCAGCTCGCCGCCGGTTTGTCGCTGTCACACAGGCCGATGCGGTTTACCAGCAGATGGATATTGCCGGTGTTGGTGATTTTCTGAGCGGAAGCATCCCAGCCCAATCTGGCGACCGGTTTTGCGGGCGGCACCATCACTACCACGCCCCAGACAATGGTCAGGCTCAGTTCGCTGGTGAAGTTTTTATTACTCTCCGTATTTTTAAATTCTTCCGGTGTCATCGACTGAAAATGAACGCGATAGATTTTTTCTTCATTGCTTTCACCCAGACCGACGATCCTCACGGGCTGGCTGTTACCGGCAGGCAAGCCAAACTTCAGCGGTGAAACCACCAGGCTGTTTTGCGCGCCTTGCGGTGCGGGCGTTTCGTTTTCTTCAGCAGTGCCCGGATTGTGAACTTCAGTGATTTTTCCCTGAATATATTGCGTCGTTTCACTTTTTGAACTGATGACCAGCGTCGTCGCATGTCGCTCATTAAGCATCACTTTCATCGGTGAAACGGTGATATTGGCGAAACACAGGGCAGGCATTGCCAGCATCAGTAGCGGGAGTGTTTTCAGACCGGAGACGGACAAGTTTCTTTGTGGCATATATGTTGCCTTCGGGTGAAGTTAGTAAAGAGACGGGGTGAAATTAAGCTGAAGTGTGCCACGGTAATATCCGGCATTTTTACTGCTCACTTCTATATAATCGGTAGTTAGCTCAAGCGGCGCAGGCACGCAAATGACCGGTTCCGGGATGCCCGGTAAATGTACCTGTCGGATATGTGCCTGTTGTATGTTTGTGAAATTTATTTGACGGGTACGGCTCACGGTTTGCATGGTATTAGTATCAGGGTTGAGAATATTAATCGTGTAATCAATGCGATCTCTTTTTTCATTCACATTGCCCCCCTGACGGACGATGGAAAAATTGACGCCTGAACGGTCACTCTGTCCGGTGAAGTCATCGTTAAGGGTGAGCATAAAGGTATTGCTGTTGGCGTTGTAGCCATCATACAAGCAGACATCAATATTTGCGCTGCCAGTAAAAGACATTTTTTGGGTGCCTGCGCCGGGCAACGGACGCAGATTGAGATTCACCAGTGGTGCGGCATCGCCGAATTCAGGCAAATAGATTTGCTGGTTATTATTGTCGGTGACATTCAGAGTGATATGGGCAGCCCAGTCTGCTAGCTTAATCGTCGGGCTCCATTGCATTAGGCTCATTTTTAAATCCGCTTTCCAGATGCCCCCGAAAGGGAGTTTTTGCATCTCCTGACTGGTCACGTAAACGGTTAATAACGATTCATCATTATGCAGGGTACCGTAACAATTTTTCTCCATGGCCGCATAAACCTGGTAGGGGCCGCCGATCACACCTGTTCCCCAACAGCCGTTTGAGACTGACACACTGATATTGTGATATCCCGTGAGGTTAATAACCTGTGTCAGGTGGCTGCGCTGCTCAGTAAACACAATAGGGATAGTGGTTTTTCCATCTTGCACCCCTGTAACCGATGTCCTGCACTGGCCGGTGGCCGGGTCAGAGGACGACAAACACACCCAGGTGTTCCTGCCCCATAAAGAATCGTCATCCGTGTCTTTTCCCCCACTTTCATCTTTCCAGATGTCAATTTGCGAAGGCGCGCTGGATTTATCAAATGTGGCCGTCACGGGGGTATCACGCCCGGTGGGTTCTACCCTTTCAGCCTTTGCTGACGTTATTGTCAGGGCACTAAACAGGAGTAACAGGATGACGGGAAAGTATGTTTCTTTTCTATCCATTTTGAGATGCCTAAAGCTGCGGTGTAAAATTCACAATCAGGTGTCCGGTATAATGTCCGGCTTGTTTACTGTTGATATCCATAGTTTTAGTACTTAACTGCAGCGGTGCCGGGACGCACAATACTGCCTGCGGGATCCCGGGCAGATGCACCGGCCTGACACGTGCTGTCTGAATATTCGGGATCACCAGATCTTCACCGCGTATCACGTTGGTGTATTTGCCGTCAGGGCCCTGCATTTTCACGTAATAATCAATTCGCCCGGAATCCAGATTAACGTCACCGTGATCAGAATAAATAGAGAAGTATCCGTTATTACGCTGAATTGTCCCCTGCTGTTGATCGTCAAATTTCAGGGTGAAACTGGTACTGTTCGAGCCATAACCGTCGTATAAACACATATCTATAGTAGCAGCCCCATTCATTTGCGTTTGGTTACCCCCGGTTCCCGGCAACGGGCGCATGTTAAGGTCAACGCGCGGTGCGGCTTCGCCAAATTCAGGCAGGTAGATTTGCTGGTTGTTATTGTCGGTAAGTTTGAGACTGACATGGGCAATCCAGTCGGCAGCCTTGGCATCACTGGGGTAATGTTGTATCAGGCTGACTTTAAGCTCCGCTTGCCAGTCACCACCAAACGGAAATTTCGCAATTTCCTCTTTTGGCACATAGAAAGTAGCTAATGCTTCAGGCGAACTACTTCCGGCAACTGCGGCGGCATTAATTATCCATGGGCCATAACCACCGACTTTCCTGTACGCGGTAAGATTAATGATAGCGGTTACGCCACTCTTTTTTTCTTTAAATAGTAAAGGGATGGTTGATTTTGCGCCATAAGTCGCGGTTGACGATCCTTCTTGCACTGTCTGTGTCGGACATTGCCCATTATTTGGAGAAGTACTTGATAAACAGACCCAATTATTTTTAAACGTCGCAGGGTCTGACTGGCTACCCCCACTTTCACCATTCCAGATATAAGCATCTTTTGGTGCAGATTTATCCATAGTGACTTCAACAGTAGTATCTCTTCCTGAAGGAGGCTGGGCATAGAGAGTAGTACTAAAAAAAAACGATATGCATAGATATGAGACTGTCGTAATGCAACTCTGTATTTTTTTCATTTTAATAAAAGCTCCCTGGTAAAACTCAGCAGGTACTCGGAGATATTTCAATAATTTATGGTTAAATATAGCCTGAATTTAATTTGGGTTTTTCCTGTTACCTTTTGTTATCTAGAGCTGCGACGTAAAGTTCACAATCAGGTGTCCGGTATAATGTCCGGCTTGTTTACTGTTGATATCCATAGTTTTAGTACTTAACTGCAGCGGTGCCGGGACGCACAATACTGCCTGCGGGATCCCGGGCAGATGCACCGGCCTGACACGTGCTGTCTGAATATCCGGGATCACCAGATCTTCACCGCGTATCACGCTGGTGTATTTGCCGTCAGGGCCCTGCATTTTCACGTAATAATCAATTCGCCCGGAATCCAGATTAACGTCACCGTGATCAGAATAAATAGAGAAGTATCCGTTATTACTCTGAATTGTCCCCTGCTGTTGATCGTCAAATTTCAGGGTGAAACTGGTACTGTTCGAGCCATAACCGTCGTATAAACACATATCTATAGTAGCAGCCCCGTTCATTTGCGTTTGGTTACCCCCGGTTCCCGGCAACGGGCGCATGTTAAGGTCAACGCGCGGTGCGGCTTCGCCAAATTCAGGCAGGTAGATTTGCTGGTTGTTATTGTCGGTGACGTGGAGAGTGATGTGACCCGTCCAACTGGCCAATTTTTTTCCGGGCGACCATTGCCATAAATCAAGAGCCAGTGTGCCTTCCCAAATCCCGCCAACAGGTATTTTTTTTAACTCAGCTGCGGTTATGTAGATATTTAAAAACTGTTCAGACCCGGCTCCGGCATTATCAGCAGAGGTGACCAGAATTTTACCTCCATTGCCAATATGATAACCTTCCAGGTTTATGACGGCCTGGAGTCCTGTTCTTTTTTCCGTGAACAAGGTCGGGATAGTGGTCGTTCCTGCGGTACCCCAGTCACCCTGCGAACTTTTTGCTTCACCGCTTTTGCATTGTCCGGTAGAGGGTGATGTATTGGATAAACAACGCCAGTTATTCCTGCCCCACAATCCTGGATTATCGGGGTTATATCCGCCCGTTTCATGTGTCCAGATGTTAAAATTCGATGGCGATGAAGAAAGATCATAACTGGTGCTAACCGTCGTATCGCGTCCAGTGGGTTCAACCGCAGCAGCATAAGTAAATGACGGTATCACTAGCTGTGCGCTCATCAAGAGCAGCATGCAGATTAAATTTGAAGCTAATTTCATTTTATTTTCCGAATATTTTCTGCTAAATCAGCAGGCTGAACAGGTTTGCACAATGTTTTACCTACATAGCGCACCACATCGCGGCTTGATTGTACGGTGACCGCACACTGGTAGTTTTGCTCACCGTTTTTGACATACAGCGTTTTCGCTAATGAGGTCATCTCGGCTGTAAAGCCGCCATCTTCCGAACTGCTAAAGGCATTGGCATTGAGCATGGTGCCGGTGTTCAGTGGTTCACCTGTCGCTGTTATCAGCTGACCGACGTAGGTGTAATGCGATTCCATCGTCACTTCACGCAGTTTCATTTTTCCCGGCAGGAGGAATAAATTCTGACTGCCTGCGCCCTGAGTAATGCTGGCCTGGCTGCCGGTGCTGACATCACGGCTTTCATTGACCGTGACTTTGCCTTCTTCAAAACCGGTGACCGGGAACAGCGCTTTACTGTTCTGCTTCATGTGGGCCGCACCGCCGCCCTGAACTGAAACGTCGATCAGTGCGTCATCCGCTGCATCCGGATCTTCTTCTTCGCTGCCTTTGACTTTTACTGCCACGGCGGCGCCCGGTGAACCTGTACCGCCCGGCCCCCAGAAGAAGCCGGATTTGGAGACGGCAACGGAAGAGCTGTAGCTGCCGGTCACCGCGCCCTGATGCGTTTTTTGCTCATTGTCATAGCTGTCAGAAACGGTCAGTTCGCCATTGCCATACTGGCCATTGAGACGGCCATGAACCGAGGCGTTAGCGTTATCGGTATCCGTGCCACCCACATCAATACCCAGTTCACGATCGTTATTGCTGCCCCAGTCCCAGTTCTGGCTGGCGTTGTAGGTCATCTGTGCATCGCCATTCTGGCTGCCCTGATAATCCGTACTGATTGAGGTATTGCTGCTGCGAAGCTGCGCATCTTTTGGCGTATTGCGTGAAAGGGAGAAGCCCACGTAAACACCTTTGTCGTTATCGCTGTCGCTGCTGCTTTGACGGCGGTAACCGCCGAATCGCGTGGTGATGGTCATCTGTTTCCAGTTGAAGCTCTTGTTCATGCTCAACTGAACGGTATTCGAGGTACTCTGCGATTCGGTGTTATTGATCATGTTGTCTTCAAAAGGCTTTGAAGGATCGTATGACGACGAGTCTGGCGAGAGGCTGGTATTTTTGTTGTACGTGTAGCCGAGTGAGGCGGACCAGCCTTTGATCGGCACGGACAGTGTGGCGTTAACGGATTCGTAGCAGCCAATATCCGCGTAATCATTTTCCACGACATCGGCACTGGTGCAGCTTTTGCCGTAGGCGGCATTGCGATAGACGCTCATGGAAAAGCCGTCGTTGTAGCTGATTTGCTCGACGTTACCTTTCGAACCGTCGGTGCCGCTGAAAACGTTGGCCTGCATATCCAGTACGCCGTCGATCAGTTTGCCGTTAAAACCGTGCGTCCATTGCAGACCCGCTTCACCATAATTTTCATTATCAGTATTCGCGACGCCCGCGGTGGCCATCAGTTCGGCAAATACCGGCAGACGCGCCCCGGCTTGCATCACGGGTTTACGTGACGTGCTGTCATTGTCTTCGTCATCCGTTGAGCTGACGACTTTGTTATCTGCCGTTTCACCGGCCTGTATAAACCATTGCATATGTCCGTCATTGATCCCGCCGGTTTTGGTAAACGGCTGAGTCTCAGTGCGCACAAGCTGGTTATTCTCATAAATTCGCAGGGTGACGGCATAACTGCCGCTCGGGAAGTTGCCGGTATCCAGCGTATTTGAACCGTTATTGAGGTAGAACGTGCCGAGCAATTGATTGCCACGATAAGCATCCACGCGGGATTTAGTAGAAAGCAGTACCACCAGCGGGGAACCCTTGCTGGCTTCATCAAGATTCAGGTAGCTCAGGGAACTCCCGGCACGTACACCATCTATCGCATTAAGCGGCAACAGTGAGAAACTGATATTTCCGCCGAGATTGCTGGAGAGATCGCGTGAATCCATCCGTCCGGCCTGTACATAATGACGTTTACCTAAGCTCTGACGAAAATACAGGTCATCAACGGCAACGGTCTGACTGTCGCTGTCGTCACTTTTGTACGAATCCAGTGACCAGTCAAAACCGACATAGCCATTCGTCAGAACGCCGAGTGCGCCGGAGCCCTGTAATGACAGGCTTTGATATTCATCCTGTGCCGCGACGTTTAACGTCTGCTGATGAATTAACGCATTTTCAGTCTGGGCGGTCGGGGTGTAATAAAGCGTTTTACCGCCGGAATCTGGCACCAGTTTTTTACTGACGAAAACGTCGGCCGCGCTGTTATTCTCATCATAAATCAGTGCCAGGGAGTCAGTTTCCAGATAACCGCATCCTTTGGCATTGGCATTGCTGCCACACGCCAGGTTGCCGTGTCGTGGAAGTGGTGCTGATAAGGTCGCCAGCATCTGCTGATATTCCGGCGTGCCGGTTTTCAGTGGCAGATTTAAGGCTTTAAGCACCGACTGAGGGTCTTTGAACTGGACGGTTTCGAGCGTGACGTTAGCTTCAAATAATCCTGCTGACTGGCCGAGCAGGTTGACGTTCAGCCAGACGTTCTGACCTGAGACCAGCTCTTCAAAGCCGGGAGGCACATCGGAGCCTGCTAAAGCAAGATTGCTGAATAAAGCAAAATGAATTGCCAGAAAGCAAAGGGACACTTTCAGATTGGGTTTCATTATTTTTCCTTTATTCAAAAATCTGAGAGGAGAAAAGAATCGGCCTGATATACAGGCCGATGAGGAGTCACTTAGGCGGGGTGAACGCTTATGGCGTTTCAGTTGCCTGAGTCAGTACAACGCTGACAACGCCGCTGTAGTTACCGGAAGCAACAGGTGCCTGAGTGGTCTGGCTGACCATCAGAGGCTGAATGATGGAACCGTTAGCGGTGTCACCGTTCGGGAACAGTGTGGTAGCGGTCATGGTCTGCTGAGCCTGAGTCAGAGTCAGATCACCGTATTTCACAGTCAGTGGGATATTTGGGTTGGTACCCACGGTATCCATTAACTGCGGAGTACCTGCCAGGTTGATGTTCACATCCTTTTCAGCATCGTTTGAAAAGATTTTGGTCATCTGGCTAACAGGTTCCAGACCCACGCCAGGCATATAACGCATTTCCATCGTAGAAGGTAATACTTCGCCGGTGTCAGTGGTCATATCCAGTGTGGCATCAACGTTTGCAGTTACAGTAATATCTTTCTGAACAGCATAAGCGTTAATAGCCAGGCCCATAATTGCAGTAGCCATCAATGGTTTGATAAATGATTTCATTTTACTTCCTTAATAGAGAGGTGCATATCAATATGCAGGGTTTATAACGAGAGTTATTCTTTATTGCTTGTGCGAAATAAAATATCTATCTCGCGCTGAATTCTTTTACACCAGTAGACTTATCAGTCCAGTTGGAATACTTCACCTTCACCACACTGTAATTATTTCCTTTAAATAAGGCAGGATCTAATGTTGCGTGCTGATTGGGGTAAATGCTGTTTTTGACTGGTTTGCTCCATCTGCATCCCTCATCCGTCAGTTGCTGAGGGCATAAACCGATACTGTTAATTTTCAGATGAATATTGCCCGTATTGCTGACCACGCGGCTCGCCGGGTCCAGCGTGAAGTCCAGTCGCGGTACAGCCGGCGGGACGGTAACCAGTACACCCCAGATCATGCTGATGCCGAGTTTAGCCGGGCCTTTTTGTTCATTCTTGCCATTATTATCCAGCCCGGGCACACCCTCAAAATAAACACGGTAGGCTTCTTCGGTTTGCGGTGGCTGAATATTTATCAGACGTATAATTCGCGTTGTGCCGGGAGCCAGGCCGAATTTCTCCGGGGTAACAACAATACCGTTGCCAGATGACTGGCTTATCGTCGTTTCATTTTCCTGTGGCGTTGCCGGGTTATTAATTTTCTTTACGGTGGTTTTTACATATTCCGTGGTAGCGGAATTTGTCGTTACGCTAATTTGTGCGCCGCCGCTTTTTTGCATCGGAACCGAAATAGGATAGACGCTTATTCCTGCAAATGATGATGCTGATAAAAGTAATGGGGTGGCCGCTAAAATCATTATTAATGATTTTAATTTAGTTGATGGCATTGTCATTTTCTCAATGTGTAATAAGTCGCTATCCTGAAGAAGATTTCGTTAATTCCCTTTGAGTAAATATTTGTCTGGACGCTTTCGATGGGGTGAATAATAGATTCAATGAATGTTCAGGTCAATGGTATGCAAATTAGCTATTTGTGTTATTCATTTTAATATAAATGACAGTCAACATAAATATAACATTTAGCATGATTTCCACCCTGCTGATTAAGAAGGTTTTTTATCAGGAGTTTTGTTTTTATTATCGTGGATGTTAAATAAAAGAGAGCGATAATATGCAGTATGACGCATTTCTACATGATGTATTAAGTAAAATGCATATGAGCGGCGCTCTAACATTCATCATTAAAATCAGTGAGATATAACATCTTACTTTACTTGTCGTTGTAAGACGTTTGGGTGTCAGAATGATAAAAGAGAAAGGAATGAGAAATTAAAAAGAAACGCGGGGGCAATAAAAAACCCCGCTTGCGGCGGGGTTTGAGAGGTTTTATGTCGCGTGGGTTTCTTATAAACCCGCGGCTTCGCGCAACTGAGCGGCTCTGTCGGTTTTTTCCCAGGGGAAATGTTCGCGACCAAAGTGACCGTAGGCTGCGGTTTCTTTATAGATAGGGTGCAGCAAGTCCATCATCTGGATCAAACCGTATGGACGCAGGTCGAAGAACTCGCGTACCAGCAGGGTCAGCTGTTCGTTGGAGACTTTACCGGTACCGAAAGTTTCCACCATGATGGAAGTCGGTTCAGCCACGCCGATAGCGTATGACACCTGGATTTCACAACGGTCAGCCAGACCGGCAGCGACGATGTTTTTCGCCACATAACGTGCCGCGTAGGCCGCTGAACGGTCAACTTTAGACGGATCTTTACCGGAGAACGCACCGCCACCGTGACGGGCCATACCGCCGTAGGTGTCTACGATGATTTTACGACCGGTCAGACCGCAGTCACCCATCGGGCCACCGATAACGAAACGGCCAGTCGGGTTGATGTGGTATTTGGTACCGGCGTTCAGCCATTCAGCGGGCAACACAGGTTTGATGATTTCTTCCATCACCGCTTCCTGCAGATCTTTCAGCGAGATGTCTTCAGAATGCTGAGTAGATAAAACAACGGCATCGATGCCGACAATTTTACCTTCGTCATACTGGAAAGTGACCTGGCTTTTTGCATCCGGGCGCAACCATGGCAGTGTACCTGATTTGCGCACTTCTGCCTGACGCTGCACCAGACGGTGTGCGTAAGTTACCGGTGCTGGCATCAGCACGTCGGTTTCGTTGGTCGCATAACCAAACATCAGACCCTGGTCGCCTGCACCTTGTTCCAGCGGATCAGTACGGTCAACGCCCTGATTGATATCCGGCGATTGCTTGCCGATAGCGCTCAGCACTGCACAGGAATTGGCATCGAAACCCATGTCAGAATGGATATAGCCAATTTCGCGAACAGTCTGACGCGTGATTTCTTCAACGTCGACCCATGCGCTGGTGGTGATTTCACCGCCAACCAGGACCATGCCGGTTTTGACATAAGTTTCACATGCAACACGTGCTTTTGGGTCTTGCTCTAAGATTGCGTCCAGGACAGCATCGGAAATCTGGTCAGCAATTTTGTCTGGATGTCCTTCCGAAACGGATTCGGACGTGAAGAGGTGTTTAGCCATTATGTTCTTTACCTTACATACGACGGGTTAGATATCACTGCATAGCACTGGGGTGACGGGCAGATGAGGAGCTGAGCTCGACATTGTCGCAATGCGTCCTGCATGTCCCCATTAGGCAAAGCCTTGAAGCAGTTTGCGCGTTAAACCACCCATGCGTGCGGACGGATTAACATCTGGACGGCTATTTTAGGATAGCAGACGTTCTGAATGCCAGTCATTTTTGTGACAGAGTGGGCGTTATTGTGCGGGTTTGCAGTGATATTCACGGCCTGAAACTATTTACACCTCATTTTCATTTTGCAATTACAGCGGGTTGCCGGTATAAACGGCGCGCGCAATGCACATTTCTGTAGTCACTATAGAAGCAGCGTATTCCAGTAATTACTGTTTTCTCAGCTCGAATGCCCGCGGGTGATGCGTGGCACGTGTGGAGGTGGTTAGTTTAATGACCCACTTTTTACCGCTTGTAACATTTCAACAGCATCCCCTGCAGCCTTCATTGCGTTCTGCAGCACTTCTTTCAGACTTTGATTCAGAAAAGCGTCTGTCTTCTTTGCGATGTTTCAGAAAGCCTGACGACAGACAGCTCAGTCGCCGACATCGGTACGCTACTCAGTAACCTCAGGTCTGCGTGAACATCGCAATCCCGACATAATACTGATGTAGCCTGCAATCTCCCGGGGCATCCATCCCTGATTTCTCCCGACTCGTTACACGGAGTCTAAAAACGTGTTTTACAATGATATGAGTGGAAAACAGTCCCGTGGCTGTGGCTCGCAGGGTTTTATCCTGTCTGAAAGCCAGCCTTGCGGGTTGTTCTCACCTGTTGTTACTGCGATAGTGGCTGGCCATGTTGTCAGTATAGAAAGAGGATTTACCTATGTCTGATGACATCCAGTCTCACCGTCCGTCACATGCGGGCGATACTGTTTCTTTGCGCTCCATGCAGGAGGTTGCCGTGAACGATCGTGATGCCAGCAAGATGCTGCGCACTTACAACGTTGCCTATTGGGGTAACAATTATTATGACGTCAACGAACTGGGCCACATCAGTGTCTGCCCGGATCCTGACGTGCCTTCTGCCCGTGTTGATCTGGCACAACTGGTGAAAGACATGCGTGAGCAGGACGGTCAGCGTCTGCCGGCACTGTTCTGTTTCCCACAAATTTTGCAGCACCGTCTGCGTTCGATTAACGCCGCGTTCAAACGTGCGCGCGAATCGTTCGGCTACGAGGGTGACTACTTCCTGGTTTACCCGATTAAGGTTAACCAGCACCGCCGAGTGATTGAATCGCTGGTGGAATCCGGTGAACCGCTGGGTCTGGAAGCGGGCTCAAAAGCTGAGCTGATGGCCGTTCTGGCGCACGCCGGGATGACCCGTTCCGTTATCGTCTGTAACGGTTACAAAGACCGTGAATACATTCGTCTGGCGCTGATCGGCGAAAAACTCGGTCACAAGGTGTATCTGGTTATCGAGAAGATGACTGAGATTAAACTGGTGCTGGAAGAAGCTGAGCGTCTCAATGTGATCCCGCGTCTGGGCGTGCGTGCGCGTCTGTCTTCGCAGGGCTCCGGTAAATGGCAGTCCAGCGGCGGCGAGAAATCCAAATTCGGTCTGGCGGCGTCTCAGGTTCTGCAACTGGTCGAAATGCTGCGTGAAGCAGGGCGTCTGGAAAGCCTGCAATTACTGCATTTCCACCTGGGCTCACAGCTGGCGAATATCCGCGATATTTCCACCGGTGTGCGTGAGTCCGCGCGTTTCTACGTTGAACTGCACAAGCTGGGTGTCAACATTCAGTGCTTCGATGTCGGCGGTGGTTTGGGTGTGGATTATGAAGGCACCCGTTCGCAGTCTGACTGCTCGGTGAACTATGGCCTGAATGAATACGCCAACAACGTCATCTGGGGTATCGGCGACGCCTGTAATGAGCATGGCCTGCCGCACCCGACGGTGATCACCGAGTCTGGCCGCGCCGTGACCGCGCACCATACCGTGCTGGTTTCCAACGTGATTGGCGTTGAGCGTAACGAATTCAAAGAGCCGGTGGCGCCTGAAAATGACGCGCCGCGCGCACTGGGCAGCATGTGGGATACCTGGAACGAAATGCACGATCCGGAAAACCGCCGTTCTCTGCGTGAATGGCTGCATGACAGCCAGATGGATTTGCACGACGTCCATTCGCAATATGCGCACGGGATTTTGGATCTGACGCAGCGCGCCTGGGCGGAAGACATCTACCTCAATATCTGTAATAAAATTCAGGATCAGCTGGATCCGAGCAACCGTGCGCATCGTCCGATTATCGACGAATTGCAGGAACGTATGGCGGACAAACTGTACGTCAACTTCTCGCTGTTCCAGTCTATGCCGGATGCGTGGGGTATCGATCAGCTGTTCCCGGTTCTGCCGCTGGAAGGTCTGGATAAGCCGCCGGTAGGCCGTGCGGTGCTGCTGGACATTACCTGTGATTCCGACGGCACTATCGATCACTACATCGACGGTGACGGCGTAGCCACGACCATGCCAATGCCGCCGTACGATCCAGAGGATCCGCCGGTGCTGGGCTTTTTCATGGTCGGTGCCTATCAGGAAATTCTCGGCAACATGCACAACCTGTTCGGTGATACCGCAGCGGTAGATGTATTTGTCTTCCCTGACGGCAGCATTGAAGTGCAGCAGTCAGACGAAGGCGATACCGTGGCGGACATGCTGGAGTACGTACAACTGGATCCGAATGTGTTGCTGGCTCGTTTCCGCGATCAGGTCAAAGAAACCGATCTGGATGCAGAACTGCAGGCGCAGTTCGTCGAAGAGTTTGAATCCGGTTTATACGGTTATACGTATCTTGAAGAAGATGAATAAGCGTTTATAAAGTGTAATAAACGACTGTGCAACGCCCGAGTTTATTCGGGCGTTTTTATAATTACATGTTTTTAATCCCTGTAATTACTCATAGTTAACAACAAAAGTGCCGGTAGCCGAGAAACTTCCCACCGAAATATTTTTGGAATCGCCGACCAGTTGCGCACTGAATTGTAATTGTTTGGAAGCAGGGATATTAGTATCGCTCACAGAATTTATTGAATTGGCATCGTTAGGTTTTAACTGACCACCAGAGGCGGTTGTGATTTTTACGCCGATACCGGTCGCTGCATTTGAAGTGGCGGAATTGCCTAACAACATGCTATTTCCCGGCGAGACAATATTTGTGGTCACACGCGTATTAAACATACTTACATTAGTACAACCTGATGTATTAAGTGTAAAGTTTACTATTTTTGTAGAACCGGACTTTATCTGTAATGGTGTGTAATCACCCAAAGGAATTGTCCCGCCCCCCGCGCTGCTGACCAGAGAGGTACAGGTAGGGGTTTTAACAGGGAAAGAAAAATCCCCCATAATGACAGTGATTAAACCGTTATTCGAGTCACTTTCACCTAACCTGAATGCACCGATATTCCCCTGGTTCAACGGGTGAATGCTTGATACGCCTTTAGGAATGCCAACAAATTGAGGTGTTTGGTATAGGGAAATATAAAATTTCCAAGTTGTATCTTCAACGTAAGGTTCGTAATTTTCCATATCCCACAGACGCATCTCGCCAGTACTGGAGGTGTAAGGAATATAACCCGCTATACCCTTTGAGTTTATTATCGCTACAGCATAGAGAATTCCAGGTATATTCGTGGCATATAATCCTGCAAGATATGAATAACCCATATTGTAAGAACTTATCTGGGCAACACTGCCTTTCTTACCAAATAAATTTTCACCATCATTCCCAGTTCGGCAATCAGAATGAAGACCCCATGATGAGTTCGCTAAATTATCCTTACTGAGCATATAATTCGTGGTTATATGAGGACGTAAACTAATCTCGGGACCGTTGCTAAGGGATATTGTTGTGGTGAAAGGAGCGTTTGAAAAATAACATTCTCTTGCCGCATAGGCCGCTTTAAGGGATAAACATTCTGCCAGCATCCATAATGCGATAAAAGTGAATATGAAGATGAAACGAGATGAGCGTATCGTCACTGCATTACAAGATAAATGATTATTCATAGCTAACACTCACTAATACTTTTGATGTAACGCGGCCGGCTGAGACTGCACCTGTATGTTGATAACGGGTATAGAAGTGATAGTCCGTTTTTTCAGCAATGGGCGTTGCAGCGTTTATCGGGAAATTCACATCGGAAGAACCGTCCGTTTCCAGCACATTGGTATTGTATTCCTGAGAAAATATCACCAGACCCACGTTTTTTGCGCCATCCGCTGCACCATCAGTTTCGCTGATAAATACCTGTTTAGAGCCCGATGCGAAATTACCTGACTGCGGGGCGAAACTGAAATGAACATTCTCAATCACATCCGTGCATTCACTCAGGCTAACAGTAAACGGATAACCGCCCAGTGGATCGGTAGGTAATATGGGGGCTGGCGAGGAACCGCGATCATCAAAATAATTGACGCTGACGGTGGGTAAATGAATCGCGCCGCCATTCTGTACAGTTAACTGACAGGTCGTCTCGAGAATATTAGCCTGTATATTCATGTTGAGATCACTTTCCGCAATGGTGACGAAAGGAAACCCCACGGCTAATACCGTTAACAAGCGTAATAATGTATTATTCATATTCACCGTGTGATTTATCATATTCCTTCCATTAGTCTTTGCTCGGCGATTTATTGATAGATAATCACAAACGTGATCGGTGCAATAAAACTCCCGGTAGTGACATTTGATATCGTGCGGCCTGCCGCAATCACCATTCGGGCATTCATATTCAACGTTGTGCCTGCGGAGGTAAGCGCGATGGTTTGTGGTGTGGCTCTGTTCGCACAACTAAATTGATTCCCGCTGTCGGGTGCATTACGCCAGAGTTCGACCGCGACGGCGGAGGCTGTGCCGCCGTTATTGGCAAAAGAATCACCATTTGAGTCCGCGCCCGAACAGCCCCCTGACGTTGGATTGGCCGTAATATCGGCCGATTTAACGCCCGAGCACGCGCTGAAAACAAGCTTAAAAGGCTGAATTTTACTTTTCTGTTTCAGTTCTGATTTATAGACATCATTAAAGTCAATGGCGGATGTCGGTGTCCCTGATGAATTCTGAATCTGGGCAGCACAAGTCCCGGCTTCAATGGTAGAAGTAAAGGTGGCAGTTAAATTTTCTGTCGGCGTGAGCTCAACCGCGTGCGCTGAAAATGTCACGAGGAATGCAGCTGACAGCAGTAAAAAATTATTGGTTTTCACGTTACTTTTCTCCATGCAGATCTGTTTAACCTGTTTTTTCTACGTTATTCATAGTTAAAGTTAAAAGTGGCAACGGCACTGAAAGTACCGGTTGTCCCTTTATTGGCTTGTGTTTCTTGCAGTCTTGAAACCAGGGCGACCTCTTTAGCATTGATTTCTGCGCTACTCCAGTTCAGCCGCTGACTGTCATTTGTGGAGTTAATGACAAAAGGCTGGTTTGACGCTGAGGCGCGCGCAATAGAAACGCCCAAAAAGGAGGAGGAACCTTCACCTGAAGTCCCATTGACGAGTAACGTATTGACATAACTGGATGGCGTCCCCCTGATCGTTGTTTTAATCGAGGTTATTCCCGCGGGGCATTCCACCATTTTTATCTTGAAGGTCGCGGTGGCGGCATTATCTCCCGCAATGATTTTATCTAAACTTACCTTTCCGCCGGAACCAATAGGAATAGTATTGTTGATACCATTTCCTGAGCCGCCTTCCAGTTTCATTTCACACGTTGTTTCAAGAATGTTGGCGCTAAAATTCACATTGACATTTTGTGCGTGAATCAGTGGCATATTCATGCCGAAAAATAAGATAGCGCATGATGATAATAATGTTCTGTATTCCGTTATCATTTCCCCTCCTGTTTATTCATTTTTTCAGATATCAGTGTGTCATTTTACAAGCGATATTTTTTAACATGACCGTCAGGTTAACTTTTTCCGGGTTCTCTGAAATAGAGTAATTAATCTGACAGGACTGGTCAGACTCACTTCCCCAAACAACATGGAGTATTCCTTTATCGTCAATACCACGAATGAAAGCCCTTCCGCCTTGCCCCATATTTCCGACGAGGACGTTTTTGTCATTAAAGACATCCGCGCCTAAAGGAATAAAACCGTTATCGGAACGCTGCAGTTCCATAATAACCGAGCGACCTTCATCAGTTTCGAAATTAACTAATACCACTGAACCGCTGCGCGGATAGGTAATCGTACTGGTGTTAACAATATTAACGTCCGCCTCCAGTGTGCTGATGTCCAGACCGACCGTGTTTTCCCGATAAGGCGAAAGATAAGGGGTTACCGCATACCCGTTACTGTCAATCCGGCCTTCACCTATACTCATCTTTGTGCCTCTTGCACCTTTGGCTTTGACCAGCGCGAGCGTATCAGTGTCGTTGATATTTCCGGGTGCAAAAGTAAGACCGCCAGCGTGAACAACCATGCCTCCGCTGGAACCAAAGGAAGCCTGCCGTCCTCCGTCATCGGTTAAAGAGGCTGAAAGACTCACTGGGCCATATGCGCTGTTATAACTTCCGTATCCACCAATCTGATTTAAGCTTTGGGCATCAGCCAGTGAAGATGACGTGTTAACACTGTAGTTATAGCGGTTATCCTCGCTATAACCGCCAGCGCTCATGTCCAGTTGCGATGTACCTTTAAAGTCAGTGCTTAAGCCGGTATTCAGATTGGTAAATCCACCAGGACGTTTACCCTGCGCAAACAGGTTTTCTAAAGGAATGCTCAGGTTAATATAAAGGCGGTTATCCTGATCACCATTTTCGTTATATTCACGCTGTAACGAAATGCTGTAATTCGCCCAACGATAACTATTATTATATCCGACTGAGAACTGAGACGTTTTTTTACTCTGATTCCAGTAAGATTCCCAACTGCCCGTCATATAAAGAGAACCGTAGTTTTGTTCACCATATTCCAGAGGCTGATTGATATTAATTTGTATCTGGTTTTTCATTCTGTCGTAATTTTTGAAAGTTTCTTCTTTATTGACCGGCTCCTGACTGAGTTCATCCTGAAGTGAAGCTGCATCGCGCAAGCTCAGATAGTCCTGGGTTGAAAACCGGTAAGCGGCAACATTCAGTGACGTATTGGTTTCGGTCAACAGCTTGTTGTAAGAAATCCTATAGCTCTGACCGTTTAGTGACTCATTGTTTTCGATATCTGCACGGGAATGCGTAATATCGAAGGCAAATGCGCCGACCGGAGTGTTCATAGCAAGCCCCGTCAGCAGGGCAACGTAGTCTGATGACATAGCCTCAACACCCGCATAGCCGGTGAAGGTATTATTAATGCCGTAATAGCCTGTCAGCACCGCCACTTCGGGGGAATCGCTGTAGGAACTCTCGTTAAGTTTGCCGAATCCTATATCCCAGCGGGCATTCCCAGGGCGCAGCATTTGCGTAACCGATGAGAAAGGCATAGAGAAAGTCCGTTTGCTGCCATCAGACTCTTCTATGGTTACGTCGAGACTGTTGCCATAGCCGGTAGGATTAATGTCATCAAGCGCAAAAGGGCCGGGAGGAACCGTCACTTCATAAATCACCGAACCACTTTGGCTGACAGTCACTTTTGCATTACTGTTTGCGGTGCCGCGTATCACGGGCGCATAACTGTTATCTGCGCCCGGCTGCATGCGGGTGTCACTGAATATCCTTAACCCTCTCAGATTAATGGAATCAAAGGCATCACCCTGCGTATAAGTATCACCCAAAACGAATTGGGCTTTTAATGCAGTGATATCGTGCTGAACATAAGCATCCTGACTGGAATAGGACAGGCCATTATCCTGATCCCAGTTAGTTGAACCTCTGGCACGAAAGCGCCAGCCAGCGAAGTTGGCACCATAATTCAACCCGGCGTAGGCGCTGTCACGGGATTCCCCGTCAGCGGTTGAACGGTAGGCATTCATGTCATAAGACAGCATGAACGCCGGGATGCCTTCTTCCCATAGAGCAGGATTCACATATCCAGAAGGGTGTTTGGCAAGATAAATCTGCGGAATGATAATATCCAGCCGTTGTTCCGAAGAATTAAATTTGACCTTTGACTCAGGGAGTTTTTCAGTCAAATTTAAGCACGTTGTTTCCGCGTCTTCCGGCGAGATATCTGCAACATCGTTTTTATCGATGAGGATATCTAACTGCTCAAGTAATTTTTGGGTGAGGCATGGGCTTGCAATATTCGTTCCGTTATCAATGAAAGTGACTTTAGAATTGAGTTTTAACGAACCATTAATAAAAACACCGACGCTATAAACGCCCGGCATGACAGGGTTTCCCTTGCTGAAACGGCGGGTGTCTATTTTGTCACTGTTGGAGGTGTTGTAAAGAAACTGACTGTCAAACTCAATATTCTCATCATCATCCTCACTGTCATCATTGGTAACCGCCGTTTCCGCCACGGACAAAGGTGACCATATAGCGCTCACGCCTAAAGTCAATGGAAGCAGTAATAATCCCGTTGTGATTTTATTTTTTTTCATAATATTACTGTTTTCAGTCAGGTAGCGAAAAAGGTCTTATTTAAAGGGATGTTTCATATTGTATATTTCCGCCATAATCATTAATTGCGGTATAATTTATTTTCCCTGTGCTCACCGGCGTCGTCAGTCCATCGATTTTCATCAACTGGGTGGAACCGGGGGCGATCATTTTTTTCTCAATTTCGTACTTGCGGCCGTTCGCGTTCAGAAAACCTTCATTTACTGTGACAAAATAAGGGGAAGCATTTTTTACCTCAGCAAATGCCTGTTGACCGTTTTTCACTATTTTCCATGACAAGGCGGTCGCTGCTTCAGCAGATGAACCCTTCAGGCCCTCAGGACGATAAAACAACTTTATGCGGGTACGAAAAGCCAGCTGAAGCAAATTTTCATCGGTATTGTTTTTAGCTTTAGGGGGAACTTCAAGCACGTTAAACCAAAATACAGTTTCTTTATCTTTTGGCAATTCACCGCCGAGACTGGCAATTTTCACCGTCTGGCCTTGCTTAGCGTTCATGCGTGAAATCGGGGGGGTAACCAGGAAAGG
Organism: Rahnella sp. AN3-3W3; assembly: GCF_003263545.1. Lineage (NCBI taxonomy): Bacteria > Pseudomonadati > Pseudomonadota > Gammaproteobacteria > Enterobacterales > Yersiniaceae > Rahnella > Rahnella sp. AN3-3W3. The sequence goes on along the minus strand of NZ_JYDG01000046.1, from coordinate 24,312 downwards.
AATTTTCATCTCCTGCGGATTTACATCTTCGCGACCATCATCCAGCCACGATTGAACCAGTAAGGCTTTTTCTCCGCGATTATCCAGTTTCACTGTAATCTCTTTCGCTTGCGCCGGATAAATAATTCGGGTGCCAGAGATGACAACATCTGCACAGACATCAAAAGCAATAAGCCCCAGCACTGCAAGGCTAAACGAAATTATTTTTCGTGTAGGTATAAAATTCATGTTTCTCTCTATCAAATTTTATAATAAAAGCGTGCCCAATGATTTTTCGGGCACGCTGAATCATTAATTAAATAACATTAATTATTATTCGTAATTCATCGTAAAGGTGACGTTAGTATTCACTTTACCTGCCTGAACACTATTCGTTGCAGACCAGTCAGCGCTTGGGACGTAGGCTGCTTTGTAGGCAAAAACACCACGGCCATCGACCAGCGTCACGCTTTGTGCCACATCGGTCGGATCACCGATCAGAACCTGGCTCACGTCGGTCGTTGTGTTGTTGTAAAGAGCAACACTGACGTTTTGCGCGCTGCCAGATACCGTGGTGTCAGGTTTTAGCGTGCCGCTGGACAATTCTGCAAATTGCTGTGAAGAGAAGCTGACGGAGGCTTTGGTCACGGATTCTGCGCAGTCATTCAGCATTAATTCGAACTCTTTGCCCCCGACACCGCCAGCTGCGCGGGTTGTTGCATCTACCGCCGCTTTCGTCACAACAGGCATGGAGATAGTGACATTATTCGCTGCAACACCGTTGTTAGTGGTGATTTCACAGGTCGTGTCAGACACCGCACCATCAAACGTAATTAACCCAACATCCGCTGCCTGTGCAGATAAGCTACCGAATGCCAGACAAAATACAGATAAAGGGAAGAGAGTCTTAATGTTTTTCATGAAATGTCCTTTTCATTATTAAAACAACAGAAAACTTAAAATAAAGGATTAGTGATTTGAATAAGCCTTTTCAAGGGCTTACTTGAGCGGAGTATAAATATCGATGTTGCAGAGATCAAATTAGGGAAATTGCAGAATGGATGTAACGAAATAATTCTGTAGGAGTGTGTTAATAAGTAAACTGTATTTAATGTTTAAGTTTGCACATGTTGTATTTTTTTCTCGAGATTGATATTCGCCATAAAATACAAAGATCGTCAGGATCATTTTTATTAATTAAAAAGCTAAGCTTTGAAAAATAAACATAATAATTAGTGATGTGTATTTATTTATGATCAATGAAAATGATAAACAAATTGTGCTATTGAGGGAGAATAGACATGATTGTGCTATTTTCCGGGCAAAGAGAAGGGCGAGATTAGGAAAGAAAAAAGAATATCAAGGCTACTGGGGCGCCTGAATACTCAGTGATAATGTGCAGGAAGAATAACGAACCAGGGGGATTTCAGAGATGTACCTCACGATACATCTCTCATCAATTGATGAATTACTTCCCGGCAGCAATACGCTCGCGGATATGTTTAGCACGTGCTTCTGAAGAAGGGTGATCGTCAAACCAGCCGATGCTGCTTCCCTGATCCAGTTTTGCCAGCTTCTCAAAACTGGTTGCCAGACCGGTCGGATCAATGCCGCGTTTTTTCAGCAAATCAAACGAGTAATCGTCCGCTTCTGATTCCTGTTTTTGCGAGAACTGCGCGTTGACGTATTTCTCGCCCAGATCGGCAAGTTGCGACTGTGACAATGTGGCACTGACACCGCCGAGTGACGAAATCGCAGAGCGCGCCGCTGTCGCGCTGTAAGCCACCTGCATGGCTTTGCGGGTATGGCCGAGTGCCACGTGTCCCATTTCATGGCCGAGCACGCCTTCCACTTCATTGTCGTTCATCATATCCATCAGGCCGCTATAAACGCGGATACAGCCGTTGGCCATCGCCCAGGCATTGACGTCTTTGGTCAGATACACCTTGTAGTTGGCGGGTGTGCCGTTGATGTTATCGCCCAGTGCTGCCGAGATTTTTTTCAGGCGCTGTGCGTATTCACTGTCGTCGGGAGCAATCTGTGCTTTTTATCCATCTCTTCACAAGACTGCACGCTCAGCGTTTTGACGTCGGCATCGCTCAGCGTATACGCCTGATAAGCCTGCGCGCCGGACTGCATTAAGGTATCGGTATTGACGGTTGCACAGCCACTGACCAGTGACGCGGCAAAAAGACTCAACATAACAGGACGAAATTTCATCAGTTCAGATTCCCAGAGAAGATAAGCAAAGGTTGAAAAGCAGTCACAAAAAGACCCTGACTGTAAGGATAGCGTTAAGGTAGGTTTTTAGCAGCACCCGATCTATAGTGTAAGTCCGAAAAAACGCACTGATTTAAAAGCGGATTTTGTGAACTTAATCACGAGAGTGATTAGAGATTGCCGTTTTAATGCCGAGTCTGAGAAAATGAATTTCTTGACTGCTTTTTTAATCCGACCTGGAGTAGAACATGTCCTCTCGTAAAGAGCTTGCGAACGCTATTCGCGCACTTAGTATGGATGCCGTGCAGAAAGCGAATTCCGGCCACCCTGGCGCCCCTATGGGCATGGCAGACATTGCCGAAGTGCTGTGGCGCGATTACCTGAACCATAACCCGACAAACCCGCACTGGGCTGACCGCGACCGCTTCGTACTGTCCAATGGTCATGGTTCAATGCTGATTTACAGCCTGTTGCACCTCACTGGCTATGATCTGCCGATGAGCGAACTGGCAAACTTCCGTCAGCTGCACTCTAAAACCCCGGGCCACCCGGAATACGGTTATACCGCTGGCGTTGAAACCACCACCGGTCCGCTGGGGCAGGGCATCGCTAACGCCGTCGGTTTTGCTATCGCAGAACGCACGCTGGCAGCACAGTTCAACAAACCAGGCCACGACATCGTCGATCACCAGACTTATGCATTCCTGGGCGATGGCTGCATGATGGAAGGCATTTCTCACGAAGTGTGTTCTCTGGCCGGTACCATGAAACTCGGCAAACTGACCGCGTTTTATGATGACAACGGTATCTCCATCGACGGCCACGTAGAAGGCTGGTTCACCGATGATACGGCTAAACGTTTCGAAGCTTACGGCTGGCACGTAGTCCACGGTGTTGATGGTCACAATCCTGACGCCATCAAAGCGGCTATCGAAGAAGCACATAAAGTGACTGATAAGCCATCCCTGCTGATGTGCAAAACCGTGATCGGTTTCGGTTCACCGAACAAAGCCGGTACACACGATGTACACGGTGCTGCGCTGGGTGCTGCTGAAGTCGCTGCAACCCGCGAAGCGCTGGGCTGGAAATACGCTGCATTTGAAATCCCGCAAGATATCTATGCTCAGTGGGATGCGAAAGAAGCCGGTAAAGCGAAAGAAGCTGCGTGGAACGACAAGTTTGATGCTTACGCTAAAGCGCATCCGGAACTGGCAAAAGAGTTCAAACGTCGTGTGAACGGCGAGCTGCCAGCGAACTGGGAAACCGAAGCACAGAAATTCATCGAACAGCTGCAGGCAAACCCTGCAAACATCGCCAGCCGTAAAGCATCCCAGAACGCGCTGGAAGCCTTCGGTAAAGTGTTGCCAGAATTCCTGGGCGGCTCTGCTGACCTGGCACCAAGCAACCTGACAATGTGGTCTGGTTCTAAGTCTATCGGCGACGATCAGGCGGGTAACTACATCCATTACGGCGTGCGTGAATTCGGTATGACCGCCATCACCAACGGTATCGCGCTGCACGGCGGTTTCCTGCCGTACTCTGCGACCTTCCTGATGTTTGTGGAATATGCGCGTAACGCCGTGCGTATGGCTGCGCTGATGAAAATCCGCAACGTGTTCGTTTACACCCATGACTCCATCGGTCTGGGCGAAGACGGCCCGACGCACCAGCCGGTTGAGCAAATCGCCAGCCTGCGTGTTACGCCGAACATGAGCACCTGGCGTCCTGCGGATCAGGTTGAATCTGCTGTGGCATGGAAATACGCAATTGAGCGTAACGACGGCCCGGTTACCCTGATCTTCTCCCGTCAGAACCTGACCCAGCAACCACGTACCGCTGAGCAATTAGCAAACGTGGCGCGCGGCGGTTATGTGCTGAAAGATTGCGACGGCACACCAGAAGTGATCCTGATCGCGACCGGTTCTGAAGTCGGTATCACCGTGGAAGCGGCTGATAAACTGGCGGCTGCGGGCACCAAAGTGCGTGTGGTTTCCATGCCTTCAACTGACGCCTTCGACAAACAAGACGCGGCTTACCGTGAATCTGTGTTGCCGAAAGCCGTGACAGCCCGTGTTGCTGTTGAAGCGGGTATCGCGGATTACTGGTTCAAGTATGTTGGCCTGAACGGCGCTATCGTCGGTATGCATAGCTTCGGCGAATCAGCTCCGGCAGATCTGCTGTTCAAAGAGTTCGGTTTCACTGTTGATAACGTTGTTGCTCAGGCACAGGCGTTACTGAAGTAATTCCGCTTTCTTAAAAGCTTCTTAAAAGCACCTTCGGGTGCTTTTTTTTCGCCTGCAATTTCATGCGCCGGTTCTCAGTTTCGCGCGAAATGACGCAGGTCAAACCCTTCCGCTGCGGACTCAGCTAAACTCCCTGCATTCTGACGCTGTTTCAATCCGTCGGTTTTTGAGAATAATCACTGTCGAAAAGGTGATGAAAAAGTAAAATCACTGTGAATACACGGAATTGGCTGATGTTTTTTTAAGCGTTCGGCGCGATTAATGCCTCTGCGGCTGACGAATTATTCCTTTTATTCATGGTTTGGTTTATTCTCAGCTGAACCGTTTCAGTCGGGCTATTTGAGCTTAACATCGTCACCAGGTTGTTATCGTGCCGGAAACTGAAATTTTTCTGCTGCACGCATCGTGCTGACAGATGACGATGGTGATTCACCGTAAACGCACGCTGCATTACTATAGGTGTTACTGAAATTGAGTAACAACCGTGTAACAGGGAGATGTATGCCAATACGTATTGCAATTAATGGCTTTGGTCGCATTGGCCGTAGCGTATTGCGCGCGTTATACGAATCCGGGCGTCGGGCGGAAATCTCCGTCATTGCCATCAATGAAATCGCCAGCCCTGAAGGCATGGCGCATCTGCTCAAATACGACTCCAGCCACGGGCGCTTCGCCTGGGATGTCCGCCAGGAAGGTGAAAACCTTTACGTCGGCGATGACTCCATCCGTTTACTTCACCAGCCTGATGCCAGCCAGTTGCCCTGGGGCGAACTGAGTATTGACGTGGTGCTCGATTGCACCGGCGTTTACGGCAGTCGCGAAGACGGTGAAGCCCAGCTTGCGGCCGGCGCCAAAAAAATTCTGTTCGCGCATCCCGGCGGTCATGATCTTGACGCCACAGTGGTTTATGGTGTGAACCACGATTTGCTCGAACGTCAGCACCGCATTGTGTCCAATGCGTCCTGCACCACCAACTGTATTATCCCTGTGATCAAGCTGCTCGACGATGCTTTCGGCATTGAGTCGGGCACGGTAACGACCATCCATTCTTCGATGAATGACCAGCCGGTCATCGACGCGTACCACGCGGATTTACGCCGTACGCGCGCTGCCAGCCAGTCCATCATTCCTGTTGATACCAAACTGGCCGCAGGGATCACGCGCATCATGCCTAAATTCTGCGATCGCTTTGAGGCGATCTCGGTGCGCGTGCCGACAATCAATGTCACAGCCATTGATCTGAGCGTATTTGTCGAGGGTTCTGTGACGGTAGACGAGGTGAACCAGCTGCTGCAAAAGGCCGCAACAGGTGCTTTTCGTGGTATAGTTGACTATACCGAACTACCATTAGTCTCGACAGATTTTAACCACGATCCCCACAGCGCCATCGTAGATGGAACGCAGACGCGGGTAAGTGGACAGCACCTGATTAAGACACTTGTCTGGTGCGATAACGAGTGGGGTTTTGCCAACCGAATGTTGGATACAACATTGGCAATGTCCGCTAGCGGTTTCTAGTACGGCTGTTCCGGCCTTCTGGCCGAAATTGCCTTCAAGCAACTTTAAAGAGAATCAACGAGAGGATTCACCATGTCTGTTATTAAGATGAGCGATCTGGATTTAGCGGGTAAACGCGTACTGATCCGTGCCGATCTGAACGTGCCAGTTAAAGATGGCAAAGTAACGTCAGATGCACGTATCCGCGCTTCTTTACCAACCATCGAAATTGCCCTGAAACAAGGCGCACGCGTGATGGTTACCTCGCATCTGGGTCGTCCGACTGAAGGCGAATATAACGAAGAGTTTTCTCTGCTGCCGGTTGTTAACTACCTGAAAGAACATCTGAAATCTCCAGTGCGTCTGGCCAAAGATTACCTTGATGGCGTTGAAGTTGCAGAAGGCGAGCTGGTTGTTCTGGAAAACGTTCGCTTTAACAAAGGCGAAAAGAAAGACGACGAAGCACTGTCCAAGAAATATGCTGCCCTGTGTGACATCTATGTGATGGACGCATTCGGTACTGCGCACCGTGCGCAAGCTTCTACTCACGGTGTGGGCAAATTTGCGCCTATCGCGTGTGCCGGTCCGCTGCTGTCTGCAGAACTGGAAGCACTGGGTAAAGCGCTGGGTAACCCGGCTCGTCCGATGGTGGCTATCGTTGGCGGTTCTAAAGTTTCTACCAAACTGACCGTTCTGGATTCCCTGTCCAAAATCGCTGACCAGCTGATCGTTGGCGGTGGTATCGCGAACACCTTCGTGGCTGCTCAAGGCAACAACGTTGGTAAATCCCTGTACGAAGCAGACTTGGTCGGCACCGCAAGCAAATTGCTGGAAACCTGCGACATTCCTGTTCCTACCGATGTTCGCGTGGCGACTGAGTTCTCTGAAACAGCTGTTGCAACTGTGAAGTCTGTTAAAGACATCAAAGATGACGAACAAATTCTCGACATGGGCGACGAGTCAGCAAACCGCTTGGCTGAGATCATTAAAAACGCTAAAACCATTCTGTGGAATGGTCCTGTAGGCGTGTTCGAGTTCCCTAACTTCCGTAAAGGGACCGAGATTGTGGCGCAGGCCATTGCTGACAGCGAAGCATTCTCTATCGCAGGCGGCGGCGACACTCTGGCGGCTATCGACCTGTTCGGTATCGCTGACAAAATTTCCTATATCTCCACTGGCGGTGGCGCATTCCTGGAATTCGTTGAAGGGAAAGCACTGCCAGCGGTTGTGATGCTGGAAGAGCGTGCTAAGAAGTAATGAACCCTGAGCGGGAAGCTTACGGCTTCCTGTTCTTCTTTGCCGCGCGAGGGGCTGCACAGTGGAACTCGCGCGACATAGCAAACCGATTCAATCCATCTACGGCCGACGAATACAGGACAAAGAACTATGTCTAAAATTTTTGATTTCGTAAAACCAGGCGTTATCACTGGTGATGATGTACAGAAAGTTTTCGCTATTGCTAAAGAAAACAAATTTGCTCTGCCAGCGGTTAACTGCGTAGGCACCGACTCTATCAACGCCGTTCTCGAAGCTGCTGCGAAAGTCCGTTCACCGGTTATCGTTCAGTTCTCTAACGGTGGCGCTGCGTTCATCGCAGGTAAAGGCCTGAAAACTGACGTGCCACAAGGCGCGGCAATTCTGGGTGCAATCTCTGGCGCACACCACGTACATCAGATGGCAGAACATTACGGCGTGCCAGTCATCCTGCACACCGACCACTGCGCGAAAAAACTGCTGCCATGGATCGACGGTCTGCTGGACGCAGGTGAAGCTCACTTCGCGAAAACCGGTAAGCCACTGTTCTCTTCACACATGATCGACCTGTCTGAAGAATCCCTGGAAGAAAACATCGAAATTTGCAGCAAGTACTTAGCTCGCATGGCAAAAATCGACATGACTCTGGAAATCGAACTGGGTTGCACCGGCGGTGAAGAAGATGGCGTGGACAACAGCCATATGGACGCATCTGCACTGTACACTCAGCCGCAAGACGTTGATTACGCATACGAAAAACTGAACGCTATCAGCCCGCGTTTCACTATCGCTGCGTCATTCGGTAACGTACACGGTGTTTACAAACCAGGTAACGTTAAACTGACTCCAACGATCCTGCGTGATTCTCAGGAATACGTGTGCAAGAAACACAACCTGCCACACAACAGCCTGAACTTCGTCTTCCACGGCGGTTCCGGTTCTACTGCAGCAGAAATCAAAGAGTCTGTAGGCTACGGTGTTATCAAAATGAACATCGATACCGACACCCAGTGGGCTAACTGGGACGGTATCCTGCAGTTCTACAAGAAAAACGAAGCTTACCTGCAAGGTCAGTTGGGTAACCCGGAAGGCGCGGACAAACCTAACAAGAAATTCTATGACCCGCGCGTATGGCTGCGTGCTGCACAGTCTTCCATGGTGACTCGCCTGGAACTGGCATTCAAAGAACTGAACGCAATCGACGTACTGTAATTCTTACGCTTCCGGTGCTTGACCACCGGAATGTGAGGATAATCGTCAAAGGGGCTTCGGCCCCTTTTTTATTGCCCGTTTTATCTTCACAATGTCAGTCCTGTTAACGGAAACGCCCCTGGCGGAGAAAATTATGCGCATAGCGTTGTTCGCGTTATTTGCCCTGACTTCTTTTGTTCATGCTGCTGAAACCGACTGTAAAAATGCCACGACGCAGATGGATATGAACATCTGTGCCGGACAGGATTTCAAACGCAGTGATGCGTTGTTAAATCAGGCCTACAAACAAAAAATGGCGCAGCTTTCACCGGAGCAGCAAACCAAATTCAAAGCAGCCCAGCGCAGCTGGATTGCATTTCGTGACAACGACTGCGCGTTTATGTCTTCCGGCGTTGACGGGGGTTCTGTTCAGCCGATGATCTATTCCGGCTGTCTGCAACAGAAAACCGAGCAGCGCACCAAAGAAATTAATGACATTCTGCACTGCGAAGAAGGCGATTTAAGCTGTCCTTAACATGAAGTCTGAAGGTAGAAAGCCATGAAGCCAAAATCTGTCACCCTTGATGATGTCGCGCGCCACGCGGGTGTGTCCTATCAGACCGTTTCGCGCGTACTGAATCAGGCAGCGCATGTGTCGGTAAGAACGCGCAACAAAGTCGAACAGGCGATGGCTGCGCTCAATTACGTTCCGAACCGCGTTGCCCAGCAACTGGCGGGTAAACAAAGCTTCACCCTCGGACTGGCGACCACCGAACTGGCGCTGCATGCCCCATCACAAATCGCGTCGGCGATGAAAACCCGCGCAAACCAGTTAGGTTTCAACGTCGTGATTTCGATGATTGATAACCTGAGTCTGGCCGCCTGTCGCACGGCGGTGAACGAACTGATGTCGCAGCGGGTGGACGGCGTGCTGATTAACGTGCCGCTGTCGAATGACGATGCGGCTGCAATCGCACAGCTTTGTGGCAATTTACCGGCGCTGTTTCTGGATGTGGATCCAGAAGCTGACGTCTTCAAAATTCTGTTCGATCCGCACTGCGGGGCGAAGCAGGGCGTAGAGCATTTGCTGGCGCTAGGTCATCAGCAGATCGCGGTGCTGACCGGCCCGCTTGAATCCATCTCAGCGCGCCTGCGTTATGAAGGCTGGCTGAATACGCTGGCGACGCACGATATTAGGCCCTGTGTGGTTCAGCACGGCGACTGGAGCGCAGCGTCGGGTTATCAGCAGGCGTTATTACTGCTCAATCAGCCGGTGCGCCCGACGGCGATTCTGGTCGCCAATGACCAGATGGCGCTCGGCGTCTTGCGCGCAGTGCACGAGTTTGGCCTGCGGGTGCCGGAACAAATCTCGGTAATTGGCTATGACGATACCGAAGACAGCGCCTTTTTCTTCCCGCCGCTGACCACCATCAAACAGGATTTCCGTCTGCTCGGCCACGAGAGCGTCAACCGGCTGGTGGATCATCTGCATAATCACAGCGATCACCACAGCGACTCACTGTTGCTGCCCACGTCCCTGGTTGAGCGCCACACCACCGCCCGACCTGGCGCAGAAAATGTGTCACAGGAAGCGTTGTCGCAGGAACTGATCCGCATCGCCCGTCAGCTCAGCGCGCTCTGATCTTCTCTTAGTCCGTTCCTCATTTAATTGTCCATGTCGCGGATTTTGTGATCCGCGTCCCTTTCCCGCATCCCTGCGCTTTACTTACTCTCTCCGGTTAAGCATGTTTGTATTATTGTGAGCGCATAACAATTTACCGGGGAGAAATTATGACTTCATCAGCGGAAGATAAATTATCATCACTGGCCACCGTTCTGGCCCGCCGTGACTGGGAAAAACCTGCCTCGACGCAGTGCAACAGATTACCCGCTCACCCGCCTTTCAACAGCTGGCGTGATGCACAAGAAGCCAGGGGAAATCAGCCTTCAGAAAGGATCCGCAGCCTGAGCGGCGAATGGGTATTCAGCTATTTCACCCGTCCGGAAGCGGTGCCGGAGCAATGGTTACAGCAGGATCTGGCGGATGCGGATCCCGTACAGGTGCCCTCCAACTGGCAACTGGCAGGTTATGACGCACCGATTTATACCAACGTACAGTATCCGATCCCGGTCAATCCGCCGTTTGTGCCTGAAGAAAACCCCACCGGTTGTTACTCGCTCACAGTTTCTGTGGATAAAGACTGGCTGAACAGCGGACAGACGCGCATCGTGTTTAACGGCGTCAATTCCGCGTTCTATTTGTGGTGCAACGGCCAGTGGATCGGCTATTCGCAGGACAGCCGTTTACCGGCGGAATTCGATCTCAGTCATGTGCTGCACTCGGGTGAAAACCGTCTGGCGGTGATGGTGCTTCGCTGGAGCGATGGCAGCTATCTGGAAGATCAGGATATGTGGCGCATGAGCGGCATCTTCCGTGATGTCACGTTGCTGCATAAACCGGTGGAGCAGATTACGGATTACCAGGTGCGCACGCATCTGTTCCATGGCTTCACGCAGGCCGAGCTGGAAGTGCAGGTCAGTGCCGCCGTGCCGCAGGAAAACGCGGCTGATTATCAGGTGCGTGTCCAGTTATGGCAGGGCGATAAACCGGTCGCAGAACATCAGCAACCGCTAGGCAGCGAAATTATCGATGAGCGCGGGGCGGCATATGACCGCACTACGCTGCGCCTGCCTGTCAGCCAGCCGGTTTTATGGAGCGCAGAACAACCGGCGCTGTATCGTGCTGTGATTTCCCTTATTTCTCCGCAAGGTCAGCTTATAGAAGCCGAAGCCTGTGACGTCGGTTTCCGTCAGGTGGAAATCAGCAACGGGCTGCTGAAAGTGAATGGTCAGCCGGTATTGATCCGCGGCACCAACCGCCACGAACATCATCCTGAAAACGGTCAGGTAATGGATGAAGCCACCATGCGCCGTGACATTGTGCTGATGAAACAGCACAACTTTAACGCCGTGCGCTGCTCGCATTATCCGAACCATCCGCTGTGGTACAAGCTGTGTGACGAATACGGTCTGTATGTGGTCGATGAAGCCAATATCGAAACCCACGGCATGCAACCGATGAACCGTTTGTCGGACGATCCTGTATGGTTCAACGCTTTCAGCGAACGCGTTACACGTATGGTTCAGCGCGACCGCAATCATCCGTGCATTATCATCTGGTCACTGGGTAACGAATCCGGGCATGGCGCAAACCACGACGCGCTGTACCGCTGGATCAAATCTGTCGATCCGACCCGTCCTGTGCAGTACGAAGGCGGCGGCGCTAACAGTGCTGCAACTGACATTATCTGCCCGATGTATTCCCGCGTTGAGCAAGATCAGCCGTTCCCGGCGGTACCAAAATGGTCGATTAAAAAGTGGATCAGCATGCCGGATGAAACACGTCCGCTGATCCTCTGCGAATACGCTCATGCGATGGGTAACAGCTTCGGCGGTTTCGATAAATACTGGAAAGCCTTCCGTCAGTTCCCGCGCTTGCAGGGCGGTTTTGTCTGGGACTGGGTCGATCAGAGTCTGCTGCGTACCGGCGAAGACGGCGAACGTTATATGGCTTACGGCGGCGATTTTGGCGATACGCCAAACGATCGTCAGTTCTGCATGAATGGTCTGGTATTTGCCGACCGCACGCCGCATCCGTCCTTGTTCGAAGCGCAACGCGCTCAGCAATTCTTCCAGTTCTCCCTGACCGGCACCTCGCCGCTGACGCTGGAAATTCACAGTGAATACCTGTTCCGTCACAGCGATAACGAACAGTTAGTCTGGCGCATTGAACGTGACGGCGAAGTCATCTCGCAGGGCGAAACGGTACTGAATATCGCGCCATGCGGTAAACAAACGTTAGAGCTGGGCGATATCCCGCAGGCAGAAGGCGATTTGTGGCTGAACGTCGCAGTACACCAGCCGCAGGCAACTGCGTGGTCAGAAGCGGGGCATCGCAGCGCATGGGATCAATGGCAACTGCCGCAGCCGCTGACCTTGCCGGTGCCGGAGAAAATCTCCGCCGCTGCGCCGGTTCTGGATCAGCAGGGCGACCTGATTTCCGTAGTACACGGCGCGCAACGCTGGCAGTTCAGTCAGCAAACCGGCCAGCTGGAACAGTGGTTTGATGGCAAAACGCCGCGCCTGCTTAGCGCACTGCGCGACCAGTTTGTCCGTGCGCCGGTAGATAACGATATCGGCGTCAGCGAAGTCACGCGTATCGATCCGAATGCCTGGGTGGAGCGCTGGAAAGCCGCCGGCATGTATCAGCTGGAATCGCGTCTGCTGACTATCTCCACCGATCAGTTGCAGGACGGCGTGGTGATTATTACCACGCACGCGTTTATGGCGGGCGAGGAAATGCGCCTGCTGAGCCGCAAAATTTTCCACATCGATAATCAGGGCGAGCTACATATCAGTGCCGATGTTCGCGTGGCAGCAAACGTACCGTCGCCGGGGCGCATTGGCCTGACCTGTCAGCTGGCAGAAACAGCAGAAAACGTCAGCTGGCTGGGGCTGGGGCCACACGAAAACTACCCGGATCGCCGTCTGGCCGCACAACATGGGCGATGGACTTTGCCACTTAGTGAACTCTATACCCCTTACGTTTTTCCGACCGAAAACGGCCTGCGCGGGGATACCCGTGAGCTGGAATATGCCGGATGGAAACTGCGCGGTAATTTCCACTTTGGTCTTAGCCGCTACAGCCTGCAACAGCTGATGGAGACCAGTCATCGTCATTTACTGCGTGAAGAAGAGGGCACCTGGCTGAACATCGACGGCTTCCATATGGGCGTCGGCGGCGATGATTCGTGGAGCCCGAGCGTCAGCCCGGATTTCCTGCTGACAGCCGGTCAGTATCATTATTCGTTCACTATGAAACGTGCCTGACAGCCTGCGCCGCCGTTTAATCCCCGGCGGCGCGATATTTAGACGTAAGGAAACTGCTTATGTATTACCTTAAAAATACTAACTTTTGGATGTTCGGGCTGTTCTTCTTCTTTTACTTTTTCATCATGGGTGCATACTTCCCGTTTTTCCCGATCTGGCTGCATGATATTAACCAGATCAGCAAAAGCGACACCGGCATTATCTTCGCCAGCATTTCGCTGTTCTCGCTGTTATTCCAGCCGGTGTTCGGTTTACTCGCCGATAAACTGGGGCTGAAAAAGCATCTGCTGTGGATCATCACCGGCATGTTGATCCTGTTCGCACCCTTCTTTATCTACGTGTTTGGCCCGTTACTGAAAATTAATATTTATCTCGGTTCGGTCGTTGGCGGAATTTACCTTGGCCTGATTTATAACGCCGGTGCGCCTGCCATTGAAGCCTATATTGAGAAAGTCAGCCGCCGCAGCAGCTTTGAATTTGGTCGTGCCCGCATGTTTGGCTGTGTAGGCTGGGCGCTGTGTGCATCGGTAGTCGGTATCATGTTCACCATCAACAATGAGTTCGTGTTCTGGCTTGGCTCCGGCTGTGCGGTGATCCTCGCGATTCTGTTGCTGATAGCCAAACCAGAAGTTACCTCCAGCGCCCGCGTGGCTAACGAACTGGGCGCGAACAGCAAACCGTTCAATCTCAAACTGGCCGTCGAACTGCTGAAAGATAAAAAACTGTGGTTCCTGGCGTTGTACGTCATCGGCGTTTCCTGCACGTACGACGTGTTTGACCAGCAGTTTGCCAACTTCTTTACCTCGTTCTTCACATCATCTTCTGAAGGGACGCGCGTCTTTGGCTATGTGACCACCATGGGCGAACTGCTTAACGCCTGTATCATGTTCTTCGCGCCGCTGATTGTGAACCGCATTGGTGGCAAGAATGCGCTGCTGCTGGCCGGGACAATTATGTCTGTACGCATCATCGGCTCGTCTTTCGCGTCATCACCGCTGGAAGTGGTGGTACTGAAAACTCTGCATATGTTCGAGGTGCCGTTCCTGATTGTCGGTTGTTTTAAATACATTACGTCCGTATTTGAGGTGCGCTTCTCCGCGACGATTTATCTGGTGACGTTCTGCTTCTTCAAACAGGTGGCAATCATCTTTATGTCGGTGTTCGCGGGCAATATGTATGACCGTATCGGTTTCCACGGAACGTATCTGATCCTGGGCTTGGTCGCACTGACCTTCACGATAATCTCAGCCTTTACGCTGAGTGGTCGCGGGCCATTGCAGGCCTTCAAAACGCCCGAGTCGCTGAAAAACAGTCACGCAAATTCTTAATTTATCTGAAGTCTTTCCTACAGGATTGGCACTTCATCGCATTGTTAGTTAACCTTAAAGCACACTTGCTGCCCGTATCGTCGGGCGGCTTTGGTTTCTTGCAGCCCGTCAGGGTGTAATTTTGGGGTACTTTAAATGGATGATTTGAACGTTGTAGGCAGCATTAATAATGCTGGCAACTGGTTGGTGAGAAACCAGGCCTTACTGCTTCATTACGCTGTGAATATTGTGGCCGCTATTTTCATTCTGATTGTCGGTATGATTATCGCCCGCATCGTTTCCGGTGCCGTCAGCCGGGTTTTAAAGGTTCGTGGCATTGATATTACGGTTTCCGACTTCCTTTCCGCCATGGTGCGTTACGCCATTATTGCGTTCACGCTGATTGCGGTTCTGGGACGGATCGGCGTGCAAACCACATCCGTGATTGCGGTTATCGGTGCCGCCGGTCTGGCCGTCGGTCTGGCATTGCAGGGTTCACTGTCTAACTTTGCAGCCGGCGTTTTGCTGGTGATCTTCCGTCCGTTCCGTGCCGGTGAATATGTTGACCTTGGTGGTGTGGCGGGTACTGTCACTCAGGTACAAATTTTCTCCACCACCCTGCGCACACCGGACAACAAAATCATTGTGGTGCCGAACGGTAAAATCATTGCCGGTAACATCATCAACAACTCCCGTGAACCGACAAGCCGTATCGACCTGACCATTGGCGTGGGTTATGACTCTGACATCGATCTGGTGAAGCAACTCCTCACCGAGATCGTCAGTGCCGATCCGCGTGTTTTGAAAGATAAAGACGTTGTGGTTCGTCTGAACGAAATGGCAGCCTCAACCCTGAATTTCATCGTGTACGCATGGACCAGCAACGGTGATGCGCAGAACGTGAAATGGGATTTGCTTGAGTCGTTCAAACGCGCACTGGATAAAAACAACATCAACATTGCCTATCCGCAGATGGATGTTCACCTTTATCAGGTCGCGAATGCGGCAGGCAACCAGCAGGAAGAACGTCGCTCGTTCGAATAACACATTCCTGCCAGATTCCGATTTTCTCAGGCGCCTGCGGGCGCCTTTTTCATGCCTGACGTTTCAGCTCGTCGCTGATAAGCCAGCCTAATGAGCGATTAGAAATATCCATTTCCTCTTATGCCAGCAAAGCCCTTACACTGCGCGTAATCTTTGTTATTAACACTTTGTCATCAACCCTCTGTTATCAACTCTCGAAGGAGTTCTCCGTGCTGGCTATTTTCCTGCAAGGACTGGCGATGAGCGCCGCAATGATTTTACCGATTGGCCCGCAGAATGCGTTTGTAATGAATCAGGGCATCCGCCGTCAGTATCACCTGATGATTGCCGGATTGTGCGCGCTGAGCGATATCGCGCTGATCTGCGGCGGCATCTTTGGCGGCAGCGCACTGCTGAGTCAATCTCCGACATTACTGTTACTGGTGAGCTGGGGCGGTGTGGCGTTTTTACTGTGGTATGGCTGGGGCGCATTTCGTACCGCATTCAGCAAAAATCCTGAACTGGCGCAGGCCGAAGTGGCGAAGCAAAGCCGCTGGAAAATTGTCGTCAGCATGCTGGCGGTCACCTGGCTGAATCCGCACGTATATCTCGATACTTTCGTGGTACTCGGCAGTCTGGGTGGCAGCCTGAGCCCCGATGAGCGTTCGTGGTTTGCGCTCGGTGCGGTCAGTGCATCGGTGATGTGGTTCTTCGGGCTGGCTATCCTCGCCGCGATGCTGGCGCCGTGGCTGAATACCGGCAAAGTGCAGCGGGTTATCAATTTTATCGTTGGCGTGATCATGTGGGGCATTGCCGTACAACTGGCTCGCCAGACCGGTGTGCTTTAAGTTTTTAGCCTTAAATCAGCTTTTGTCACTAATCTTAGTTTCAGTTGTAACGGATTATGCTACGGTTTCGCAGATTGTTTTGACCTATCTATTGCCAGATCTTTGATGATTAATGGAGGCACTGTGAAACTGAAAGCATTAGCTGTAGCAGCGATGTTGGGATTAGGGACATTACCTTTGGCGTTGCAGGCGGCGGAATTACCTGCCGGACCGCACGTGGTGACGTCAGGCACGGCGAGTGTTGATGCGACGCCGGATATCGCGACGCTGGCGATTGAAGTCAGCGTGTCGGCGAATGATTCAGCCAGCGCCAAGAAACAGGCTGATGAACGCGTAGCGGCCTATTATGCGTTCCTGCAAAAAAACGGCATTGAGAAAAAAGATATCAATGCGGCCAACCTGCGTACTCAGCCGGAATACAATTACCTGAAAGACGGCACCTCACAGCTGAAAGGCTACCGTGCTGTGCGTCAGGTGCAGGTGACTTTACGTCAGCTGGATAAACTGAACGAACTGCTGGATGGCGCACTGAAATCAGGTCTGAATGAAGTGCGTGCGGTTGAACTGGGCGTGGCTAATCCGGATAAATTCCGTGATGAAGCGCGTCAGAAAGCCATCGAAAACGCTACTCAGCAGGCGAAATCACTGGCTGAAGGCTTCAATACCAAACTGGGGCCGGTTTACAGCATTCGTTATCACGTGGCTAACTACCAGCCAATGCCGGTGGCGCGTATGTATAAAACCGCCGAAGCCGCAGGGCAGAGCGATGTCGCGCAGACCTATGAGCAGCAGAGTATTCACTTCGACGATCAGGTCGATGTGGTGTTCGAATTGCAGCCGCAGGCACCAGCATCAGCACCAGCACCAGCACCAGCACCAGCACCAGCACCAGCACCGGCACCGGCTCAGTAAACCTGACGCCGTGAAAATGAAAAACCCGCTACGGCGGGTTTTTTATTATTCATTCAAAATTAATTTTCATCCTTATTATTTTTTTATTCATTGATTTTTAAAGTGGGCAAGGGAAATAGAGATCACCATAATATTAATTATTCTTAATGTTTTATTCAGTATGAAAATATTGCATCTATAGGGAAAATGATGGAGGGGTTAATAATGATATTACACCTCAGCTATTTTTATAAAACAATGGACTAATATGAACTTTAATAAAACACTTCTGGCAATCGTCATAAGCATTGGCAGTTTCTCTGCCAATGCCAGCGTCGCACCTCTGGTTTTTCATCAGCAAAATGATTCCGTTAACAGCCTGTCAGGTTCCCTAAAAGGACAGGTTAAATTTGCTCAAACTCATACTATTGATCCTGCTAATAATAGTGTGCAGGAAATGCCTCGCCTGGTGAGTCTGCGTGATACGCTGTTTATGTTTATTCCGCACTCGGACAGCAAAGGGACGAAGTACACCCTACATATCACGGACAAAGAAGGCATCAGCTATGGTCCGTTTACCCTTTCCCCGCCTTCCGCATTGCCTGCCAGCGATAAAGAGGACACGGCTGACAGCACGCATCCTGACGTAGTGTATTCCGACAGTGCTTATAGCGTGACACTTCCCTGGGATTTGGTTAAACCCGGTATGTTTATTTCAATTTCTGATGAAAATGGCCTTAATGGTCAGCTCACTGATATTGATGTGGGCGCTGAAAATGAGGTCATGATCCAGAATATCCGGCTCGGAATGCTGACTGAACCGGCGAAAACCAATGAACTTGAGGGCAATTCCACCTTAGCGGCGGATTATTTCCAGAAAATACCGGTCTCGCGACTGATTGTCGGGAATTACTCCCCGCTGCACCTGACCAAAGTTGTGCTGTCAGATGGCAAGGTTTACGACTATCAAAGCGATACCAACGGGGATGTGTACAGTGGTGATATGCGTGAGGATATCGCTAAGAACCTGATTTCAATGGGTATTGATAATGCCAACTTTGGCATTAATGATTCCGCAGGTTCAACGCAATGGCAGCCGGCGTGGTTTAATATTTATGCTGTGCATGAGGCTTGTGGCTTTTACCAAAACGGTGTCGTTGAGCATGGCCTGAGCGGCGGGAACGGGATGGCAACATTGACCCAGACCACGGGTAATGAATTCAGCCATGAACTTGGACATGCATACGGATTAGGCCATTATCCTGGTGGCGGTATGTGGTCGACACATAACCAAAATTCCGGCTGGGGTTGGGACAGCTTTAATAACCGTTTTATCGCGAACTTTTTCTGGGATAAAAACGGGAATGTGGTTTCTGAAGGGGTTACCACGCTACCATTTGCGGGTGTCTATCGCTTCAACACCGATGCGATGGCTGGTGGGGTACCCAGTTCGCCTTATTCCGCCTATACGTTGTATACCGGCTATTCTCAAAAACGTATTCAGGCCGGAATGGAAAAGACCGGTGTGATATCTGCGGCTGCTGCTTCTGGATATCTGATCTGGGATGAAGATAAGCATGAAATGGTTGAACGTAATGATCCTGCCCGCAGCAAGCCGGTGAAATTTGGCGTTCCCGTCACTACGCTGGTCGGTTTTTATGATCCCGCGAAAGACGTGAAAGGTTATATTTATCCTCCGATGACCAGCAGTTATGGCTATGTCTATGAGCCACAGGTGGTGAACGGGGGGCAATGCTGGGCGGAAGTGACCTTTGCCGACAATCATAAACAACGTTATCCGCTGGCAGGTTCAAGACATAATTCCGCGCGCATGAATAAATTCCATTTCAATGTTGAAACCGCGAGCAACCCACAATCCGTCTCCGTGAATTGTCCGCAGGAAGATATGAGTGCGGCTTACGATACCTGGAGAAATGACTACTTCGGCGTGGAAAGAATTAAGAACTGGAGTGCCGACAAAAATGGTGTTGCGGGAGATGTTTACCGCGACAGCGATGGCCGCTATTTCAAGCTTAAACATCCGGGTTATTGGTATTACCCTGCGGGTACACAAAGTAATAACGATTGGGAATATCTGACCAATGAGAAGGCGTTGAACGATCTTTTCGCCGCACAACTCGCCGGTCAAAGCTATGACAGTATGGGCGTTGAATTACTCGATCAGCGTACTATTGAACCCGCCACCGTCGAACCTGCGCCCGCTGTCGTCATCGGGAAATCAGAGGGTTTCACTCAGGTGCTTGAACAGACGGTATTGTTTGAGCAAAACGCTCAACTGAAACCTCACAGTTATGCCACTGTTGAAGCTTTCGAAAAAGATATTCGCGCTTCTTATGGTAAAAGTGAAATTAAAGGCTGGAGTTCAAAAGATAAAGACAATGGTAAGCCGGGTGATCTGTATGCCTATGAAAACCCCTACACGAAAACCCGCGACTATTTCATTCTCAAGCAAAAGAACTACTGGTATTTCCCAACCAGCCAGCAGTCTACCAGGGTTTGGGGATATGTAGGTTCAGCGACACAATATGTTCATAATGACGTTTCGCCATTGTTTGCTCATAGCAATAAAAATCATCTCACAGAAGATTTGCTGAAAAAATACTTCTCCCGCGAGACCATTTTTAGCTGGTCTCAGAGACATGCCACTGCGCAGGACAGAGAGATATTTGTCTATCAAAATCCTTATAACAAAGATAAGGAGTACTTCCTTCAACGAAACAAGAAGTCAGGGCATTATTTCCCAACCAATAAAAAATCCAATGCAGACTGGTATTATATTGGTGATGAAAAAACGCTCGAGACAATGAAACAACTCTCACAGGAGGGTATGGAACAACAGCTATTGTCATGGTATGGCAAAACCGAATTCAAGCCATGGCACAGTAATGCCACCAATAATACGGTCGGCGATTTATATAAAAATGCTAATAAGGGAACGCAGGATTACTTCATGCTGAAAACGCCAACTTATTGGTACTTCCCGACTAATCGTACGTCAAACGACGATTGGGAATATTTAGGCAGTTATTAATATCGTCCCCATAATGAAAAACCCGCTCAGGCGGGTTTTTTGTTTTCTGCTTATCAGGACATTTTAGTCCTGACGCAACACCTGATGACCGTGGGCGATCAGCGCGTCAGTGACTTTACGCATCATGCGGCTTTCCGGCGCAAAACGGTGCCAGTAAAGCATACGGCGCTGGAACAGGCCGGGTGTCAGGTCGATCAGTTCGCCGCTTTCCAGTTCTTTCTCAATTTGCAGATGCGGGATCATGCAGCAGGTGGTGCCCTGACGGGCCAGCTGCACAAAGGCTTCCGACGAGTTAACGATGTGGCACGGTACGCTGCCCGGTGACAAATCGAAGTTCTGTTGCAGGAATGCCTGATGCATATCGTCCAGATGGTCAAACGCCACTGCAGGCGCTTTCAGCAAAGCAGAGCGTGTCACGCCGTTCGGGAAGTAGCGATCCGCAAAGGGCCTGGAGCCGACAAACAGATAGTCGAGCGCACCCAGCTGATCCACCAGACAACTCGGCAGCGGCTGTGGCTGAATACTCACCGCACCGACTACTTCACCGCGACGCAGACGTTCCTGCGTGCGAGTTTCATCTTCCACCTGCAAATTTAGGCGGATAGGTGAATCGACCAGCACCGATTTCAGCGCCGGTAACAGCCAGGTCGCCAGACTGTCGGCGTTCACCGCCAGCGAAAGCAGCAGCGGCGTATCATTGCTTTCATTATTGCTGTCACTGCCCAGCCACTCTTCTTCCAGCAATTCCACCTGATGCAGTAATGCCAGTAATTTCTGACCCTGCTCGGTCGGACGAGGCGGCACGGTACGCACCAGCAAAGGCTGGCCGAACAAATTTTCCAGTTGTTTAATGCGCTGAGAGACCGCCGATTGAGTGATGCAAAGCTTCTGTGCGGCGCGCTCAAAACCGCGCTCGCGGATCACCGCGTCCAGTGCCTGCAGCGTTCTATAGTCCGGGCGTTTCATCGGAGTTCTGTCCCTTAGATTTAATTTTATCCGAACACTATGCCACAGATTGTCAGGATTTGTGGTGAGGAAAATCTTTGTGTTTGCTGCACAATTGCACTTAATAAGTGTGATCTGGCTGCGGTGATGTTTATCCATATTGGCGGGACATGCTTTATAATCACCGGCACTATTCGTTACATCGAAGCATTCACGCCACTTTCGTGTTATCAGACAGAGAAGCCATTATGACGCAGGAAGAATTGAAAAAAGCAGTCGGCTGGGCCGCACTGGATTACGTCACGCCGGGCACCATTGTCGGTGTCGGTACCGGATCCACCGCCGCACATTTCATTGACGCACTGGGTTCCATCAAAGGCCAGATTGAAGGCGCGGTTTCCAGCTCCGACGCCTCTACCGCAAAACTGAAAAGCTTAGGCATCCACGTTTTCGACAGCAACGAAGTGGACTCGCTGGATGTGTATGTTGATGGCGCTGATGAAATCAACGGCGCAATGCAGATGATCAAAGGCGGCGGTGCAGCGCTGACCCGCGAAAAAATCATTGCGGCGATTGCCAAAAAATTCATCTGTATCGTGGATGCTTCCAAGCAGGTTGATGTGCTGGGTAAATTCCCGCTGCCGGTAGAAGTGATCCCGATGGCCCGCTCTTATGTTGCGCGTGAACTGGTGAAACTCGGCGGTCTGCCGGAGTACCGTCAGAATGTCCTGACCGACAACGGCAACGTGATCCTCGACGTGCATAACCTGAGCATTATGGATGCCATCGCGCTGGAAAATAAGATCAACGGGATCGCCGGTGTCGTGACCGTCGGCCTGTTTGCTAACCGTGGTGCTGACGTGGCGCTGGTCGGGACTTCTGAAGGCGTTAAAACTGTTAAGCTGAAATAATCCAGCGATAAGCAGAAGATCTGGCTGCTCAGATAAAAGCAGCCAGACACACTCCTGTCATAACACAATGTTATGAAGATGATAATTTTCTGGCTGAATCATCTTTTCTTCAAAAGCCTTAATTTGGTGACTTATGTCACATTCCTGAAATTCTCCTCCTGAACGTCTGGCTCCATAAAATCTAACCAGCATGAAATGCTGAAAACCCTCTGGCGAGGTGAGCCTTCTGCTGCCTGTCAGGCAATCGTTTGTATTGATGATGGCGGATTTTTTGTTATGTTGACTGTGAGCAGTCACCTAGCAGTTCGATTTCAGCCAGAAAAATATAGGGTCGGGAAATGGCAAAAGTATCACTTGAGAAAGACAAGATTAAATTTTTGTTAGTGGAAGGCGTCCACCAAAGTGCGGTTGATACACTCCGCGCCGCGGGCTACACCAATATTGAATTTCACAAAGGTGCTTTAGATACGGAGTCGCTGAAAGAATCGATCCGTGATGCGCACTTTGTTGGACTCCGATCGCGTACTCAGCTGACTGAAGAAGTGTTCCAGGCAGCCGAAAAACTGGTGGCTGTTGGGTGTTTCTGTATCGGGACCAATCAGGTTGATCTGAAAGCGGCGACCCGTCGCGGTATTCCGGTCTTCAACGCACCGTTCTCCAATACCCGTTCGGTTGCCGAAATGGTGCTGGGCGAAATGCTGCTGATGATGCGTGGCATTCCTGAAGCTAACGCCAAGGCGCACCGCGGTATCTGGAACAAACTGGCTGTCGGCTCGTTTGAAGCGCGCGGTAAACGTCTGGGTATCATCGGTTACGGCCACATTGGTACGCAGCTGGGGATTCTGGCGGAAAGCCTGGGGATGCGCGTCTTCTATTATGACATCGAAAGCAAACTGCCTTTAGGCAACGCGCAGCCAATTGCCACACTGGAAGAATTGCTCAATACCAGCGACGTCGTCACGCTGCATGTGCCGGAAACAGCCGGAACCAAAGACATGATTTCTGAAGTGCAGCTGGCGCAGATGAAGCCGGGCGCACTGCTGATCAACGCCTCACGTGGTACGGTCATCGACATTCCTGCGCTGTGCAATGCGCTGCGTAACAAACATCTTTCCGGTGCGGCTATCGACGTCTTCCCGGAAGAACCGGCGACTAACAGCGACCCGTTCAATTCTCCGCTGTGTGAATTCGACAACGTATTGCTGACGCCG
The DNA here is from genome assembly GCF_003263545.1 of Rahnella sp. AN3-3W3. Lineage (NCBI taxonomy): Bacteria > Pseudomonadati > Pseudomonadota > Gammaproteobacteria > Enterobacterales > Yersiniaceae > Rahnella > Rahnella sp. AN3-3W3. Next base: position 850 of record NZ_JYDG01000046.1, on the reverse strand, counting down.
CACATCGGCGGTTCGACGATGGAAGCGCAGGAAGGTATCGGTCTGGAAGTCGCAGGCAAACTGGCGAAGTACTCTGACAATGGTTCAACGCTGTCAGCGGTTAACTTCCCGGAAGCCTCTCTGCCGGCACATACTGAGAAAGCCAGCCGTCTGCTGCATATCCACGAAAATCGTCCGGGTGTGCTGACCAGCATCAACCAGATTTTTGCGGAACAGGGTATCAACATTGCTGCGCAGTACCTGCAAACCAGCCCTGAAATCGGTTATGTGGTGATTGATGCAGAAACGGATATCAATACGCTGACTACCGCGCTGCAACTGATGAAGGCCATTCCGGGCACCATCCGCGCACGTTTGCTGTACTGATTAAATCAGTCGTAAATATTAAAGCCGCCGAAAGGCGGTTTTTTGCTTTCTGGTTTCAGAGAAATAAAGAAGGGATATCAGGAAAGTGAAGAATGTCGGGAGGGGATCTTACCGGGATGACTAATCATTCAGAAGTAAAAAGCACTCAGAAGTAAAAAGCATTCAGAAGTAAAAGGAGAGGGCTACCAGACCACAAAGGATCAATGATGACAGGGTGATTTCAAACTGGTAGCGGCGCAGTGTCATCTGTCAGTACCTCAGAATAAAAACCGGAGAAAAAAACACCCGGCGAGCCGGGTGTTAAATTAACAGTCTTGATAAGAGTGAGCAGTAATACTCACGAAGACTTCTTCGTTACTTCTTATGCTGCTGGCGTTGCTTTTGCAGCCGGAGCAGCTTTCTTAGCATGTTTTACGTGTTTTTTAGCAGCCTGAGCTTTCTGAGCTACCGGAGCAGCTTTCTTGGCATGTTTCACGTGTTTTTT
>NZ_JYDG01000045.1:0-120479 GCF_003263545.1 Rahnella sp. AN3-3W3 | reverse complement strand
AAACCTGTGCGCCCCTGATGCTCAGATCGTTACCGGCATTGATGTTCAGGTTGTTGCCTGCGCCGATTTCGGAATTCGTCCAGGTGGTGCCGTCGCCGTGGTTTTTGCCTGCGGCAGCGTTGACGTCGGCGAAAATGCTCAGCCCGGCTTTTTCACCGCTGACCCCGAAACTGATGCCGATATCGCCGCCGGCGCTGCTGTTTTTGCCGGTAGTTTTTTGGGTGTTATCTGCCGCCAGCAGATTGATGTCGTCGGCAGCGGACAAGCTCAGATCACCGTCAGCTTTGATTTTGCTGCCGATAACGTTGAGGTCACCCTCGCGTGCTTCGATCGTGGCGCTGCCGCCAGCCATCACCGACGAACCGGTGGCAGCGCGTTGATCGGTTATTTGCTCGGACCGGCTTTCCTGATGGCTGATGGAGGCCGAGATGCCGATAAAGCTATTTTCCCCGCTGTTGTTGCCGTCGAGCTGGGTACCCTGATATGCCTGATAGCCGTTCAGTCCGGCTTTGATGCCATCAAGTGCTGCCATCCGGCCGCTGCTGTCATCACTGGCACTTTGTGCGGCGGTATAGCCGCTGTTAGCGGCTGCACCGGCGGTACCCGACAGGGCGATGTTCAGGCCGGTGGTTTTTTGTTCGAAGGTCTCTTTGCGGTGCAGGGCGTCCTGACCGGGGTCAATCTGCACGCTTTTACCGCTGATCAGCATGTCCTGAGTGGAGATCACGTCCGAGCCGCTGACGTGGACGTTGTTGCCCGCCATCAGGCTGACGTCGCCGCCGAGGCTGCCAATCGAGCTTGCGCTCTGGCTTTGTGTGGTGCCGTCTTCGTTGACGCGGTGGCGGGTTTCGGTGGTACCGAGGGTGAAGCCCAGTCCGCCGCCGCTGAACAGGCCGCTTTTTTTCTTCTCATCCAGACGGTAGGCGGATTGTTCTTCGGTGGACGCCAGAACGTTGATGTCGTTGCCCGCCAGCAGGCTGACATTGCTGTCGCCGATGACGCTGGAACCATTAACGTTCAGGTCGTGACCGGCCATCATCGAAACATTGTCGCCACCGAGCTGAGTACCTTTCTCGTGAGTCGCGTAATCTTCGCGCACGGTGTGTGTGGTGGTTTTTGAGAAAATACCGCCCGAGGTTTTCGTCTGCTCGAAGAAGGAATAATCGCTTTCCGTGACGCTGTTAAGGGTGATGTCACGCCCGGCGGTAACAGCCAGATCGCCTGTGGCATCGACTTGTGCGCCATTGAAGGTCACGTCCTGACCGGCCTGAATGCGGGTGTCGCCGCCGCTGGTCAGTCCGGTGCCTTGCTGACGGATTTGCTCATCGATCTGCTGTTTTTTCTTGCCGTGAGATTCGCTGTAGCTGCTGATGGCTTCGGCGTTCAGATTAACGTCACGTCCGGCCGCTAATGTGGCGTTGTCGCCTGCACTGATGCTGGCTGCCTGCGAATTAAGATCACGACCGGCCACCAGCGTTAAATCTCCACCTGCGTTAAGCGTGGTGTTATCTACCAGGCTGAGGCGTTGTTCGCTGTTGCTGGTTTTGCTGCGGGCGCTCTGTTCCTGCGTTTGCAGGTTAATGTCGTTGCCGGCTTTGAGCGTGGCATCGCCATCTGCGGCAATCTGACTGGCGCTGATGTTCAGGTCATGACCGGCCTGCATGGCGAGGCTGCCACCGGCGGAAATGCTGCTGGCCTGCGTGTCGGTACTCTCCGTCAGGGTGTTCTGTCCGCGTGAACTGCGCTGGTCAAGCTCTCGGGTCTGGTTGGCGCTGATATTGATATCGCCCAGCGCCTGCATGGCAAGATCGCTGCCAGCGCTGAGGTGTGCACCGGTGATATCGATATTTTTACCGGCGTACATCGACAGGGCATCGCCCGCCGTGATCGAGGCCATATCGCCGGTCTGGGTGTCTGAGAGGGCGAGGGTATCGATGCCGGATTTACCCGCAGCGTTCCACTGATTGGTCAGTGTCTTGTTGATCAGGTTGCCGTCGAAGCTGACCAGCGAAACGCTCTGACCGCTGATGGTCGAGCCGATGTTACTGATGTCGCCGAGCGCGAACAGGCTGAGATCGCCACCCGCTTTCATCAGCCCGGCATCGAGGTTATCAATAGTGCTCTGACCCGAAACGTAAAGACCGGAGCTGGCCTGCATCGTCGAACCGCTGTTGGTGACCGTGCCGCCCGCCAGCTGAATGTTGTTACCGGCGATCACGCTGCCGGTGGCCGGTGCGACGTCTTTCGGGGAAAGGTACAGTTTGGGGATCAGCACATTCTGGCCGTTCACCACGCTGTTTTCCCACCACAAAATACTTTTATCCAGTGAGGCCACTTGTGCCGCGGTCAGCGCCACGCCAAAGGATAAACCGAGTGACTGTTGCGCGAGGGCAGCGTTATCCATCAGATATTGCATCTGCGCCAGATCGGAGCCAAATCCGTTGATGTAGCGGCTGCCGGTGGTGTTAATCAGCGCGTTGCTGACGTAGCGGGTATCGAATGCCGCATCCCCGAGGAAACGGTAGTCGTAATCAGGGTGCAGATTCAGGCGGTCGAGGAAATAGGCTGAGCCGATAAACGAGGATTCTTCCGTGTACTGGCGGCCGGTTTCACGTGGCGCGACCGGCGCTTTCATTCCCTGCATCGCATAGATTTCGTTGAACAGGCTGTTATCCAGTTGTCCGAGTCCGTCCAGTTTCGGGTTGGTGATAATGAGATACGGACTTTGCGGGTCGGTACTCACCACGAAATAGCCGCTGTTGCTGGTGGGCAGCGGGTAATCGCCGCTGTTGAGCGTCGTGCCGCCGTTCAGGGTTTGCAGGGCATCGGCAATACTGTCACGCCATTGCGGGGCGGTGATCTCTTCCTGTGAGGCGCTGGCCAGATCCTGCGACGATGCACCGGCGAATTCAGCCGGTGCGCTGAGGGAATTCAGCGCAGGGGCAGAAAGTTCATGGCTGATGCTGCCGGCATGGGCAGAGGATGAAGTGTTGCTGATATCGCTGGCAAAGGTAGCGGTCAGGTTGCCACCGGCCTGGATCACCGCGCGGTAAGCGGCGGCATCGCTGCTGGTTTCATAAACCGGTGCGCCGGTCAGGTCAAAACGAACGGTAGTTGATGATGCCTTCTGAGTGGCATATTCCGTCGCGCTCACAGACTCACGGCAACCGGCGGCTTTTGCACAGTTGTAATGATAAATCTGGTAGGCCGAGACGGTGCCGGTGTCGACAGAATTGTTGTTCAGCCGGTCGCCCGACAGCGTCATGTTACCGCCCGAGAGCAGGCTGCTGGCATTATTGTCCAGCGTACTGGCCTGCACGGTGAGATCACGGCCTGCTGCAATCCTGGCCGCATTACCTCCCGCCGTTGCCGTCCATGTTTCATCGCTGATGAGGACTTTTTTATCCTCTAGTTGCGGGCTGATCAGTACAAAATAGCGGGTCGTACAGTGGTCGTTGACGCCGCCACCGCAAAGGGTTTCTTTATCGTAGGTCAGTAAAGCGGGATCAATGTCTTTCAGTGAAACGTCAATATAGGCCTGACCCGCCGGGACATACTGATGAGTGTCATGGGAGAAACTCAGTCCGTTGCGTTCATTGAGCAGATGGCCGGTGTAAATCGAGATATCGCCATGGGTTGTTTCGATGGTCCCGGAGCTGTTGACCGTTTCACTGCTGGCATTCCCTGCGGCATCTTTCATCATCCACAGGTTGTTTCCTGCCAGAATGTCGCCCTGAATATTACTGATCCGGTCAGCCAAAAGTGTCATGTCGAGCGCGGAATAGAGCAGGGCGCTGTTGGTCAGTGTGCCGGTGGCGCTCAGAAGCAGGTTCCCGGCGGTGCCGATAAACCCGCTGTTGGCGATATCTGCGCGGCTTTCAAGGCTGACATCACCGCCAGATTGCAGGCTGCCGCTGGCATTCTGCCGGATGTTTCCTGCACGGATGCTGAAGGTGCCGTCACCGCCCGTCAGGGTTCCCTGATTGCTGAAGTTAGCCCCGCTGGTCAGTAAGAGGCTTTGCCCCTGCATCGTGCCGTTTTGAATGAAATCACCTGACGTGCCGACGTTTAATGCCTTTCCTGCCGCCACTGTGCCGTTTTGGGTTAATGCTTCCAGCAACGTCAGCGTGACATTCCCCAGCGCCACAATCTGGCCGTTTTGCGCCAGCGTGCGGCTGTTCAGCGTGATATCGCCTGCACTGAAAATTTTCGCAGTGCTGGCGTTGGCGAGCGTCTGTGTCGTCAGGTTGAGCATTTGCGCGGCAAACAACGTACCGGTGTTATTCACGCTGGCCTGATCAAGCGTCAGCGCACCTGCCTGAACCGTTCCGCTGTTTTCCAGCGCATTCCCGCCGAGCGTGGCCTGATTTTGGGCAATCAGCGTGCCGCGGTTGGTCAGCGTATTTGTGATATTCAGGCTAAGGCTGTCACTTTGCAGCCAGCCGGTGTTGAGGAAGTCAGGGGCATCAAGGCTTAACTGGCCGCCGGACAACAAACGTCCCTGATTACTGATGCCCTGCGAGAGCTCAAAGGTGGCGCGCGTCGTGCCCTGCGCGATGCCGTCGTTGTTAAACGTCGTAGCGTTAAGATTCAGTGTGCCGTCGCTGAGGATCACACCACCGGCATGGTTTTGTGCATCGCCGGTCAGGGTCAGATCCATTGATTCCCGCGCCTGCAGGGTGCCGCTGTTATCAAGACGGGCAGTATTCAGTGTCAGCGCGCGGGTTTGCAGTTGTCCTGCGTTATCAAGGTGGCTGGCGGTAATCTCTGTGCTGCCGTTACTTTGCAGTTTGCCGGAGGATTGCTGAGTCAGTGCGTTTTGCAGCGTGAGAGTCAGTCCGTCCACGCCGGAGATTTCGCCTTCATTATTCAGCGTATTACCGGAAATGCTCAGGTTTTTGGCGATCCACTGCCCCTGATTGGTCAGCGCCAGTGCCTGAAGTGCCGCCGTTCCGCTGGCAGTCAGTTTGCTGTTTTTACCACTGATGAAGTTCTGCGTGAGCGCGAGTGTCAGCGCATCGGCGCTTTGAATCGTGCCGTTGTTGGTGAGCTGCTGGCCGCTGAGCAAAATATTCTGCCCCTGCCAGATACCGTCATTGACGACGGATTGCGCAGAAACCGACAGGTCGCCCTGAGAGAGCAATGCGCCTTGCTGACTGTTACTGAGATCCTGCAACAACGTCATCGCCAGCGTATTAAGACCAGTCAGCGCACCACGGTTATCCACCTGCGTTTGCTGGATATTAAGCTGGCTGGCCTGCACGGTGCCGCTGTTGGTCAGCCGGTTACCGTTCAGCGCGAGGTTGCCTTCACTGAGCAGGGAACCGCTGTTTTCCAGCGTTTCTGCGCTGATTTCCATCGCGCCATGGCTCATCAGTTTGCCGGTATTATCAAGCTGATGGCTGACCGTGGCCTCAAGTGATTGCTGCCCCAGCACGCTGCCACTGTTGGTAAAATCTGTGGCGAAGAGACGGGCGTTTTCACCCTGAATGATGCCGGCGTTGCCCAGTTGCGTCGCGCTGAGCCTCAGATCTGCGCCGCTCAGCAGACGACCCGACGCCGCATTGCCGAGCGTGTCGGCATGGATATCCAGCAGGGAAGAGCCCTGAATTGTGCCGGTGTTATTGAGTGAATCTGAGATCAGGGAGAAGCTGTCCGCCAGCAGCAAACCGGCATTATTGAGTTGTGGCAGAGTAAGATCGAGCGCGCCACCGGTGACAATCTGGCCGCTGCTCAGGTTATTCAGCGAGGCGACATCCAGTTGCATGGCGCTGTTGCCCTGAAGGATCCCGCTGTTGATGAGTGAATCCGTGCTCAGACGCAACGTCTCAGCCGACACGTTGCCGCCGTTACTCAGGTTTTCCGCGCGCAGGCTGGCATGTTGTGCCGCCGTTTGTCCCTTATGATTAAGCGTAACGGCCTGAACCGCCAGATTGTCCGCGGCGACCTGGGTCCCCTGCAAATCAGCCGATTCTTTCAGCGTTAAGGTCATGTCCTGTTGCGACTGCAATTGCGCCTGCGTGCCGGTCACCAGCCGGTCTGCGTTGAGTGTCAGCGTACCGAGTGAGGCCAGCTGGCCGTCAATTTGTGCATCGGACAGATGAAGCGACAACCCGCCGTCGCTGGTCAGTGAACTGTTCTGTGAACCGGTAAAACGATCGCCCTGAAGGGAGACCAGATTGTTTCCTTTGGCGGTACCGGCCAGAGAAAACTGACTGAACGTCAGCCCCAGATCATGTCCCGCAAGCAACTGCCCGTCAGCGTTCAGGCTCAGGGACGAACCGGTAAACGTGAGATCTTCTCCTGCGCTGACCATCCCGCTGAGCGCAGCCGTTTGTGCGTTTATCGCCAGCGACCCGCCTGACAGCAACTGTCCGGAATTATTCAGGGTGCTCAATTCCAGAGTAAAATCGCCCTGAGACTGAATTTTTCCGTTATTTTCCAGCGTGGTAGCGCGAAGGGCGGTGTTGCGGCTGGCGGTAATATTTCCCTGATTACTCAGCTTATTACCCGTGAGCCGGACATCCTGCCCGGCAGTCAGGTTACCCTGCAAGGCAAGGTCGCCGTTGCTGGTCAGCTCCACATCACGCTGTGCATCGATATGCGTACTGTTATCCGCCGTTAACCGGGCGCTTTGCATTTTCACCGTTTGACCAGAGGTTATCTGGCTGCCACTTGCCTGCAACTGACCACTGCTGGTCAGGGTGAGATTCTCGTTGCTGGTGATGGTGGCGTTTTGCAGCTGCATTTCGCCCTGGCTGTTCATCGCGAGGGACTGCGCCTGATGCTTTCCGCTGAGCTGAATGTCCTGCGCATTGGCAGCGAGCGAACCTGCCGTCGCGCTGTTGCTGAGTGTCAGCCTGCCATTGGCGTCAAGCTGCATATCGCCCTGACGCGCATTGATATTGCTGAGATTGACGCCGACGCCTTTATCGCTTGAAACCAGTTTAATGCGGTTGGCATACATGCCGCCCAGCGCGCCGGTGTCGATGGCGACACGCGGTGCGTCGCCTTTGCCCGCTAACGGCGTGACCTTGCCGCTGGCGTCAACGCGGTTGGCTCCTGCGATCACGGTCAGATCCTGCGCATTAAGTTGCGCATTGATTTCTGTTGCGCGGGAAATCAGAGAGAAATAGCCACTCTGGCTGGCGTCCAGCCCTTTGCCTTCAACGGTGATCGCGCCTTGCGTGACTTCCAGGGATTGCAGCTTGCCGTCAGCACCCAGTACCGGTTTACCGGTGGTCAGGGTGGCATTCGGCGTATTGATAAATCCGCAGCCGTTACAGGTGATGCCGTAAGGGTTGGCAACCATCACGCTGGCGCCTTTCCCCGCCACTTCCATATATCCGTTCAGTTGTGAACGGTTTGCCGACGTGACTTCGTTAATGATGGCTTTGGCTTCCTGCCCGGCCTTCAGATTAGGGTTGTTCTGGATCAGGCCGCCGAGCTGGCTTTGGGTCAGCCGGTCTGTGCCGTTATTGAGGATTAAGCCTTCGGTGCCGACGTTGAAATTCTGATACTGGTTATGGGATACGCCCGCCTGATTCGGTGTCGCGATGTTAACCACCGGCACGCCGTTTCCGGCCTGATCGACCTGCGTTGCGCCGTTTGCCACCTGCACACCTGCCGCCACGGCAGGCATCACCGGCTGAATGGCGAGAAAGGTCATCAGGGTGTAACTCATCAGACGACGCCAGACAGCGACCGGCGGTAACGTATTCTTTTCCATTTTCGATATCCTTATCAGAAATTACAGCACGACATTCAGGTGGTAATACACCGTGACGCGGTCAGGCGCTAAGTCGCCGGGGTAACGCAGGGGCCAGCCGACGGTAAACTGGCTGGAGAGATGACCGGCGCTGCTGCTGAGTCCTACCGCGCCGCCCCACAGCGTGCCTGCCGCGTTAACGTCGTGATTGTCATGATGCAGATATCCGCCATCCACGGCAGCCACCGCGCTGACTGCGCCCAGCAAAGGCATACTGAACAGCGCCGTGTTGAGTTCGTTGCGCCAGTAACCGCCGTTATCACCGGAAAGGTATTGCTCTTTGAAGCCACGCACCGAGCTTTCGCCGCCAATCGTCAGGCGTTCGTTGCCGTAAAGACGGTCGCCGGTCCACTGACCGTAAACGCTGGAAAGGAAGGTGACTTTCTGGCTGACCGGCTTGTAGTAACTGCCGGACAGTGACCATTTGGAGAACTCTGCTTTGGGCGCATCGTCAGGTTTATGCTGATCGTCTTCCGCGCCTAACCAGGGCACGCCGCGGCTGAATGTCGGGTTCAGCGTGGACAATCCGCCCCACAGTTTCTGGCTATGGTTGATGCCCACGCTGACATTGCTGAGCTTGCGGCTGCTGCTGGCCAGCGGAGCATCATTGAGATAGTTACGCGCCATATTGTTGCTGATCCCGACAGATACGCCGGTTTTGATATCGCTGTTTCGAAATACGACGCGCGAAAGATTGACGCGATGGGTTTGGGAATCGCCGGTTGACCGCCAGCCGAAGCCCTGAGAATTCACCGTGCTGAGATAATCGCTGTAGCTGTAACTGTAATTCATCAGCCAGTAGCCATAAGGCACGCTCATGCCAGCCTGCACGCTGCGGGCGTCGTGGCTGCTGGAGAAATCGCTGCTTTTCGCGCCGCTGACAAACCACTGATCTGCCAGTCCGAGCACATTACTGGCGATCAGCGAGCCGTTCATCTGGCCGGTGCCGGTGCTTTTTTGCCCGCTGTTATCGAATCCCACACCCAGGCTGAGTGGAAACTCCGGCGTGGCGGTTAAATTCACAATGGAGTAACCCGGTTGTTCAGCCGGAAGGATCTCTATCTGGACCGGTGTCTGGCGCAACCGGTTGATCTGTTCCATGCCCTGTTCGATATCGCGCAGATTGAGGATTTTGCCTTTAAGGCCAGGGAAAGCCATCACCAAAATACGTTCGCTGTGTTTATCTAATTGAATATCCTGAAGCTTGCCTTCCATCACGGTAATATTCAGCTCTCCCCGTGAGAGATCCTGCTCGGGAAGAAAAGCACGGCTGGTGATATAACCGCGTTCGATATAGGTATCAGATATTTCCTGCACGAGCTGGGTAATTCTCTTAATGCCTAAACACTTTCCAATTAAAGGTTTCGTTAACTTTTCTTGAGTGCTGGAAGATAAATGATTGGCTTGAGTAATATTTATGGTGGAAATAGTAAAGCACGGTTTTTCGTCAGCGTTAACCGGGGCGGGGGCGGGTAAAGAGAGCGTCTGGCTTCTTTCCAGCTCATCACGCTGCATTTGCTGTTGTTGCAGGCGATCTCTTTGTTGTTGCTCAATATTGTCCCTGTCTGCCGGACTGAGCAAAGCGGCATGCACCGGAAAGGTTGCCAGAACGATAGCCCAGCAGAGGGCTTTAATATTCATTGTAAATGTCCTTATTTACGAATCAATTAGTTTTAGTTATGCGTCAAAGGCCTGATGCCGTCTTTATATCAGTTTACGTTTCATTACACAAAACCTCATTTCTTAATATTTCTAAAACGCGGATTTTTATTTCAGATAAATAGAAAATCATTAGTATTCTTAGTATTTTATGGAAATGCTTAATTAAACGATTGAATAAAAAGATCTGATAACCGAAAAACAAAGTTAACTCTCCGGCGGGATGAGGATGTCTTCTGGCCCTGCCTCTTTTCTTTTCTGTCCTTTCAATCCTTTCCAAATCAACGCAAAATCTCAACCCTGACAGGCGATAACAAGGGATGCGGGCGTGAATTCAGGTTTGATGGTATTACACGGAAATCACTCAGAAGCGCTGAGGGACGTGCTGGTCTCGTGGATGGCGGCGCATCCGCTTTCACCGCTGGAAAACGAAGTGATTCTGGTGCAGAGCAACGGCATCAATCAGTGGCTGAAACTGGCGCTGGCGCGCGATGTGGCAGAAGGCGGTTGCGGCATTGCGGCGGCGCTGGATATCAAACTACCGGCGCGCTTTTTCTGGCAGGTTTACCGTGCGGTGCTCGGCAAAGAACAGGTGCCGGAATCGTCGCCGTTCGACCGTCCGCTGCTGACCTGGCGCCTGATCCGCCTGTTGCCCGAACTGCTTGCCGAACCGGTGTTTGCGCCGCTGGCCCGTTTCTTAAAAGATGACGGCGATATGCGCAAGCTGCATCAGCTTTCACAACGTCTGGCGGATTTATTCGACCAGTATCAGGTTTACCGCGCTGACTGGCTGGAAGACTGGGGCAACGGGCTGGACGTGCTGCGCACCAGCCGCACAGGCAGCGAGCCGTTGCCGGAAAACCTGCTGTGGCAGCCGCAACTGTGGCGTGCGCTGCTGGCGGATGTGCCTGAAAACGAGCGCAACACCAGCCGTGCGGCGCTGCATCAGCGGTTCCTGCAACACGCGCAAACCCTTCCTGAAGACCAGCGTCCGGCCGGTTTACCCGCGCGGCTGGTGGTGTTTGGCATCTCCTCGTTACCGCAACAATCTCTTGAAGTGCTGGCAGTGCTGGGCCGCTGGACACACATCTTCATGTGCGTGCATAACCCGTGCGAGCACGACTGGAGCGATATCATCGCCGATAAGGATCTGCTGCGTGCGGAACGCAAACGCCAGTTGCGTAAGCCCGGCATGCCGCAGGTGATGGCCGAAGATGAACTCCATCAGCATGCCCATCCGCTGCTGGCGGCGTGGGGCAAGCAGGGGCGCGACTATATCGGTCTGCTCAATGAATATGACAACCACGAATCCTATGCCTCGCAGCTGGCGCCGGTGATCCCGCGCATCGATCTCTTTACGTCGAACGGTACCGATACCCTGTTGCATCAGCTGCAGGAAGATATTTTGCAGCTGCGCCCGCTGGCTGAAACGATCGATGAATGGCCTCCGGCAGATGTTCAGCATGACGATTCCCTGCGTTTTTATATTACCCACAGCGCCCAGCGTGAAGTGGAAGTGCTGCACGACCGTCTGCTGGCGGCGCTGGCGGCAGATCCGACGCTGAAAGCCCGCGATATCATCGTGATGGTGCCGGATATTAACGGCTATGCACCGCACATTCAGGCGGTATTCGGCCTGACGGAGCGCAGCGATCCGCGCTACATCCCGTTCACCGTTGCCGATCAGGGACCGCGCCAGAACAATTCGTTACTCGGTGCGCTGGAAAGCCTGCTGGAACTGCCGCAGTCGCGTTTTGCGGTCAGCGATTTGCTGGATTTACTCGACGTACCGTCTGTGCGTCAGCGTTTCGGCATTGAGGAAGAACAACTCCCGCTGCTGCACCGCTGGATCCGCGCCGCCAATGTGCGCTGGGGGCTGCATGCGGAACAGCGTCAGAGCCTTGAACTGCCGTTATCGCCGGAACAGAACAGCTGGTTCTTTGGCCTGCAACGTATGCTGCTGGGTTACGCGGTAGGCAGTGGCGAAGCCTGGGAAAACATCGAGCCGCTGGATGAAATCGGCGGACTGGATGCGGCGCTGATCGGTCCGCTGTCGCATCTGCTGAACTGCCTTGATGACACCTGGCGTCAGTTGCGGGAGCCTGCCGCACCGCAGGTATGGGGCGAGCGCCTGCGTACTATTCTTTCTCAATACTTTGCCGAAGATGACGGAGAAGACGGCTTTATTTTAGTGCGTCTGCATGGCGAGCTGGAAACCTGGCTGGAAGCCTGCGAGAGCGTCGATCTGCAGGCCGAACTGCCGCTGTCGGTGGTGCGCGATCACTGGCTGGCGCAGTTTGACCAGTCCGGCCTGACACAACCGTTTTTCGGCGGCGCGGTGACCTTCGCCACGCTGATGCCAATGCGTGCCATTCCTTTCCGCCACGTCTATCTGCTGGGGATGAACGACGGTGATTATCCGCGTAACCGCGTGCCGATGGATTTCGATCTGATGGGGCGCGATTACCGCCCCGGCGACCGTTCGCGTCGTGAAGATGACCGCTATCTGTTCCTCGAAGCGCTGCTTTCAGCGCGTGAACGCTTACATATCAGCTGGGTAGGCCGCAGCATTCATGACAACACCGAACGCCCGCCGTCCGTGCTGGTGGCGCAGTTGCGTGATCATCTGGCGGCAGGCTGGAAAGCCGAAAACGGCGAAGATTTGCTGCATGCGCTGACCGTAGAGCATCGCCTGCAACCGTTCAACCGCGACTATTTCAGTCAGGAAAGTTCGTTGTTCAGCTATGCCCACGAATGGCGTGCCGGACTGGAAGCGGAAGCTGCGTCCGTGGCCGCACAACCGCTGCAACCGGTGGAACAGGAAGGTGCGCTGACGCTGCGTCAGTTGTCGGATTTTCTGTCGGATCCGGTGCGCAGTTTCTTCCGTCAGCGGCTGAATATCTATTTCGAACTGGAAGATCCCGGCAGTGAAGATCAGGAGCCGTTCGACATTAATGCGCTGGAAAACTGGCGCTTGCAGGACGAACTGATCCGCGCGCAGAAATGGGCGCTGGAAGCGGGTGTTTCGCGTCAGGACGTATTACGTCAGCAACTCGAACGCATTGAGCGGCGCGGCGAGCTGGCACCGGGGGAATTTGCTGCGGTGCTGAGTGAAGATCTGGCCGAGCCGATGGACACCTTGTTTGCCAGTTATCAGCAGGTGCTCGATAACTGGCCGCAACCGCTGGCAAATGAGGCGCTGGAAGATGACACCGGCGGCGTGATGTTCTCCGGCTGGCTGAGTGAACTGCGGGCAAATGCGGCGGGCGACCGTGCGCGCGTGGTGCTGGAAAGTATCGGCATCATGACGAAGGAGCGCAGTTACCGCTTCGACCGGCTGCTGCCTTACTGGGTCGCGCATATCGCGGGGCATCTCGACGGAAAGCCGATGCACACCGTGATTGTCAGTAAAAACGGCACGGCTGAATTGCCGCCGCTGGATATTGAACAGGCGCGCAATTTATGGGAAACGCTGATTGAAACGTGGAAAGCGGGTCAGCTGCGTCCGTTGCCGCTGGCAGTGAAAACCGGGTTTGTCTGGCTGAAAAAAGAGGGCACGGAGCACAGCGCACCCGACAGCGATGCCTGGTTTGCCGCCCGCGACAATTATGAAAATCATGACCCGGCGAACATGAAATTTGGTGAGCGTGACAGTAACGCCTATCTGGCCCGCGCGTGGCCGGATTTCGCCGCACTCTGGTCGGACGGTGAATTTGCCCGTCTCGCCGATACCCTGCTGGCACCGCTGAGAAATCACCTGGCACGCAGCAAAAAAGGAGCGAAGGAATGACGGAGCAGACGTTGCCATCCACCCTGAACGTGCTGAGTTTTCCGCTGACAGGCAGCCGCCTGATTGAAGCCAGCGCCGGTACCGGCAAAACCTTTACCATCGCCGCGCTGTATGTGCGGCTGGTGCTCGGGCACGGCGGGGATAATGCTTTCAGCCGTCCGCTGACGCCGCCGGAAATTCTGGTGGTGACCTTCACCGATGCGGCGACCAAAGAGCTGCGTGACCGTATCCGTGCGCGCTTGTCGCAAGCGGCGGGGTATTTTTTAGGTAATCCTGAAGCGGAAAAAGACAGCGACGAATTTTTGCAAAATTTGCGCGAGGAATATTCACCGGAGCAATGGCCGGGTTGTGCCCGTAAGCTGCAACTGGCGGCGGAATGGATGGATGAATCCGCCGTTTCCACCATTCACGGCTGGTGTAACCGTATGCTCGGCGAGCACGCGTTCGACAGCGACAGCCTGTTTACCCAGACGCTGGAAACCGATCAGACCGAACTGCTGATGAACGTGGTGCGCGATTACTGGCGCAGTTTCTATTTTCCGCTGAGTGAGCAGGAAATCCGCACGCTGCGTGGCTGGTGGCGTGCGCCGGAAGATTTACACCGCAGCGTGATGCCGTTGCTGGAATACGCTGAAGAGCTCGGCTCAGAGCAGACGCCAGCCGACGTGGTCGAAACGGTGAACAACCAGAAAGCGGCTGAACTGGCCGCGCTGAAACAAGACTGGCCGCAATGGACGCAGGAACTGCGCACCCTGCTGGAAGGCGCAGTGGCGGCGAAAGTGGTCGATGGCAAAAAAATTCAGGCGCGATTTTTCAATCCGTGGCTGGAAAAGCTGTACACCTGGGCAACCACAGATGACGTTAAACCTGATTTAGGCAAAGGCTGGGATCGTCTGACTCATGCGGGATTAAAAGATGCGTGGAAGCAGGGCGAACCGCCAGCGCATCCGGCGCTGACCGCGATGGAAACCCTGAAATCCCGCCTTGAAAGTTTGCCGGATGCGCGCAGCGGTTTGCTGCAACATGCCTGCCGCTGGATAAAAAATCGTTTTGACCTCGAGCAGCAGAAACGCGCGCAAATGGGCTTCAACGATTTACTGACCCGTCTGGATTCTGCCCTGCGCAGCGACAACGGTGCGCGGCTGGCGGAGATCATTCGCACGCAATTTCCGGTGGCGATGATCGACGAATTCCAGGACACCGATCCGCTGCAATACCGCATTTTTGATACCGTCTACGGTGTGGCAGAAAACGTGCCGGAGCAGGGACTGATCCTGATCGGCGATCCGAAACAGGCGATTTACGCCTTCCGTGGTGCGGACATTTATACCTATCTGCGCGCCCGCCGCGATACCGGCGGGCGCCACTACACACTGGCGACCAACTTCCGTTCCACCCGCGCCATGGTAGCGGCAGTTAATGAAGTGTTCGAATTAGCCGAAAACCGCCGCGCCGGCGAGGGCGCTTTCCTTTTCCGTCAGGGTGATGAAAATCAGGTGCCGTTCCTGCCGGTAGCAGCCAAAGGACGAGCCGACACGCTGGTCATTGACGATGCCGAAGCCACTGCGCTGACATTGTGGTATCCCGAAAATCAGACGGAAACGCTGCCTAAAACGCAATACGTTCAGCTGATGGCAGAAGGCTGTGCGGCGAAAATCGTCCAGTTGCTGCGCCTTGGCCAGCAGGGTTCCGCCGGTTTCGGTCAGCCTGGTGAAATATTAAAACCGGTGATGCCGGGGGATATCGCGGTGCTGGTGAATACCGGCCGTGAAGCGGCGGCGATACGCCTCGCGCTGTCGAAAAGTGGCGTGCGCAGCGTGTATCTTTCTGACAAAGAATCGATTTTTGAAAGTGCGCAGGCAGGCGAATTACAGTACTGGCTGGCGGCCTGTGCCGCGCCGGAAAACGATCGTCTGCTGCGCGCGGCTCTCGGGACGCCTTCGCTGAACCTGAGCTGGGAAGCGCTGGACCGGCTGAATCAGGATGAAAACGAGTGGGAACGCTACGTTCAGCAGTTTCAGGCATTGCGTACCTGCTGGCGCAAACAGGGCATTCTGCCGATGCTGCGCCGACTGATGTGGGAATTCGACGTGCCGCGCCGTCTGCTCGGGCGCGGTGACGAACGCGCGCTGACTGATTTGCTGCATCTTTCTGAACTGCTGCAACAGGCCAGCGTGCAGCTCGATGGTGAACATGCGCTGATCCGTTATCTGGCGGAGCAATGTCAGGACGAACATCAGGGCGGCGATGCCCGCAAACTGCGTCTCGAAAGCGATGCGGATCTGGTGAAAGTGGTTACCGTGCATAAATCCAAAGGTCTGGAATATCCGCTGGTATTCCTGCCCTTTGCCTGTGCATTCCGCGCCGTGAAAAAGCAGGATTCACCGCTGAAATGGCATACGCCTGAAGGTGAGCTGGAAGTGGCACTGAGTGCATCTGATGAGCAACTGGTGCTGGCTGACCGCGAGCGTCTGGGAGAAGACCTGCGTAAGTTTTACGTGGCGCTGACCCGTTCGCGTTACGCGCTGTGGCTGGGCATGGCCCCGCTGAAAGAGTTTGAAAAGAGCGCACCCGGTTATTTATTTTTCAGTGACCTTTTTAACGGCGGCGAGACGATGGATGCAGAGGCGCTTCCTGCCAGTTTGCAGGCACTGGAAACGGCGCATATTCGCGCTTGGCCGTTGCCGGTATCTGACGGCGCGGTGTATCGCAGCCAGCAGACATTACCGGAACTCGGGCCGCGTCCGCCGCTGCGTCTGCATAAAGGGCCGCGCTGGTGGGTGTCGAGTTTCTCCGGTCTGCAAATTGCGCCGGCAGGCACGTATATCATGCCGGAGACCCTGAACCGCGAGCCGCAGAGAGAAATCGAAAGCGCCGCGCAGGACAGTTATCTGGAAGATCAGAAAACGCAAAACAGTGCGAAGGAGCCAGTGAAGGATCCGCTGCATGAACTGTCGCAGCCTATGACCGGCGAGAATTTGTATGACTTCCCGCGCGGGCCTGCACCGGGTAATTTCCTGCACGGTTTGCTGGAATGGGCGGGTGACGAAGGGTTTGCGGCGCTGGCGGCAGACCCGGAAAGGATTGCCGATCAGGTTGCGCGACGTTGCAATACGCGTGGCTGGGAAAAGTGGATTGTGCCGCTGACTGGCTGGCTGACCGCGATGCTGACGCAGCCTTTACCGCTGCCGGGAGGCAATACGTTTACGCTGGCAAAACTGCCGCCGTATCAGGTTGAAATGGAGTTCTGGTTCTCGCTGACAAAGGTGCCGACACGACGTCTCGACACGCTGGTTCAGCAATATACGCTGGACGGTGCGGAGCGTGCGCCGTTACTGGCGGAAGACCTCAACGGTATGCTGAAAGGCTTTATCGATCTGGTGTTCGAACATGACGGGCGTTATTACGTGCTGGATTACAAATCCAACTGGCTCGGTGATGACGCCAGCGGCTACGACCAGGAAAATATGACGCAGTCCATGCGCGATCACCGCTATGACTTGCAGTTCTCACTGTATCTGTTTGCGCTGCATCGCCTGCTGAAATCCCGCATACCGGATTACGATTACGACCGGCATATCGGCGGCGCAGTCTATTTATTCCTGCGCGGCAGCCACGCGCCGGGTAACGGCGTCTGCGTTCAGCGACCGGATAAAGCCTTAATGGAACAACTCGACGCTCTGTTCAGCGGCACGGAGGAACACGCATGAAAATCAACAGCCGTGAAGCGCTTGCGCAACTGCTGGCGAGCTGGGTGGAATGTGGCTGGCTGCGGGAACTGGATCGCGCACTGGTGACGTTTCTGGCAAAAGAAGCACCGGAGGCGCATCCGTTGTTATTGCTGGCGACCGCACTGACCAGCTATCAGCTGGGGCGCGGGCATGTGTGTCTGGATTTGCAGGCCACGCTCGACGACAGCGCATTTTCACTCTCGCTGCCACCGGAAGGCGATCACGCTGACGGCGCGGTGATCCGCCCTGCGGCAGTGCTGGACGACCTGAGTTTGCAGGAATGGCTGGCGGCGTTGGCGCACCCGACACTGGTCGGGCACGGTGAGGGAAATTCTCCGCTGGTGCTGAGCGGGCAGCGCCTGTATCTGCGCCGTTACTGGCAGTACGAACAGAATGTGCGCGCAGCGATAGAACAGCGTCTGACCCGCAGTGCCCTGCACACGTTACCGGCGCAAACCTTACAGGCACCCCTGACGGCATTATTCCCGGCGGTGAATTCTGCCACCGTTAACTGGCAGAAACTGGCCTGTGCGCTGGCGGCGGTCAACGCGTTCAGCATCATTACCGGCGGACCGGGCACCGGGAAAACCACGACGGTGGTGCGTCTGCTGGCGCTGTTGCAAACACTGGCGCTGGAGGATACCGGCCAGCCGCTGCGTATCCGCCTTGCCGCACCAACCGGTAAGGCGGCGGCGCGTCTGAATGAGTCGATTGCCGGTGCGGTCTCTAAGCTGGATCTCAGCGGGCTCGGTAACGCCAATGATGTGCGTGAGAGTATTAATACGGAAGTGGTCACGCTGCACCGTTTGCTGGGCAGCCGCCCGGATACCCGCCATTTCCGCCATCATCCGGGAAATCCGCTGATGCTGGATGTGCTGGTGGTAGACGAAGCATCGATGGTCGATCTGGAAATGATGGCGGCACTGCTGGCGGCATTGCCAGATCATGCGCGCCTGATCCTGCTCGGTGATAAAGATCAGCTGGCGTCGGTAGAAGCGGGCGCATTGCTGAGTGAATTATGTCAGCGTGCGGCGGGCGGACATTATCTGCCGCAAACCCGCGACTGGCTGCAAAGTGCGACCGGTGAGCAGATCCCGGATACGCTGGTGGATCCGCAAGGCACAGCGATGGATCAGGCGGTCGTCATGCTGCGCCACAGTTACCGTTTTGATGCACAGAGCGGCATCGGTCAGCTGGCGGAAACGGTCAACGACGGGGACGTTAGCGCGCTGAGACAGGTCTGGAAACACGGATATGCCGATCTCGCACAACTGACGTTAAGCGCTGACGATGACAGCGAACTGCGCAACTGGGTGGTTAAGGGCAGCGCAGCACTGTTTCCTGCGGCGGCAAAACGCGAAGGCACCGAGCCGCCGGTCGGTTATCAGCATTATCTCAATGTGATGATCAGGGAGCGGCCTGCGGACAACGAACCGCCGGAAGCCTTCAACCGCTGGGCGACCAAAGTGCTGCTGGCCTACAGTCAGTTCCAGTTGCTGTGTGCCTTACGTGGCGGGCGCTGGGGCGTGGAAGGACTTAATAAGCGCATCGCTGAAATTTTGTATAAAGAAGGATTGCTCAAAGCTTCGATCGGCTGGTATCCGGGACGTCCGGTGCTGGTGACCCGTAACGATTACAGCCAGCGCCTGATGAATGGCGACATCGGCATCACGCTGGAAATTCCGCAACGGCTGGCAGACGGTTCTGTCGTGCCGGTGCTGCGGGTGGCGTTTCTGGCCGGAGACGGTACGCAGGATATCCGCTGGGTCATGCCGGGGCGTTTGCAGGCGGTGGAAACGGTGTTTGCTATGACAGTGCATAAATCGCAGGGATCGGAATTCACCCACACCGCGTTGCTTCTGCCGGAAAATCTGAGCCCGATTTTAACCCGCGAGCTGATCTACACCGGCATTACACGTGCGCGTCACTGGTTCAGTCTGGGATGTGCCGGAGGCGTGAATGCGGTATTGCCGGAGGCCGTGAAGCGGCGGGTGTTACGTGCCAGCGGATTGATCGAAAGCGAGTAAGGCTTTGCAGAAGAGAAGCAATCAGTATTCGTATGCGTGAATTCTGACGGGTTTACGCAGCGTGCGGGCCTTGTCGCCCGCCACTTTGGTGGCTTTGTCCGGATCGCCTGCGACAAATTCCAGCGTCGGTGAGTAATAAAAAGGCAGCCAGCCGCCGTATCCATTTTCCCACTCCCAGCGAACCGGGCAGGGCCACAGAATGTCTTCGTACATAATGTAATAGGTCCATCGCCCGTGTGGACGACGAGGTTTGCGGTTATTCATAAGCAGGCGGCAGGCTCTTAAAAAACACTAAGGATATTCTGGCTTGCGCAGCAGAAGGTTTCAAGCCCGCCGGCCGGGTTGTTGATTATTTAACCAGTGGTTATGGGGCAAATTTGCAAAACTTTACCCCCAGATCATCGCCGCCCAGCGCAACAGCATCAATGCGCCACAGATACACAGCAGTACTACAACCATTTTCCAGTGTTTGGTCATCATCCTTTTCGTTACCATAACTCCTCCTGCCATCAGGGCATTTTAGTGCGCCATGTGTTCATCCACATAGTGAATAACCTGCTCTTTCAGTTCAGGCACCGCCTGATCTGCCAGCCATTCGAACGCGATTAGCAGCAGGGCTGCGGCGAGAATCACTGACAAAAGTATAACGGCTTTATTACGTGCTTCCATTGTTCTCATTGTTTCTATTTTGCCTGTTTTTTAGTCTGCCAGAAAAAGTGGCTTCCGGCAGATATTCAGGCATCTGGTTCCGGAAAGGTTTAGGAAATTATACCTTTCCAGCCGTTTCTAAACTTTGATCCTGTTCCTGCTCATTAGGATTTTGTGCAGTTTTGTCATGGCGGGCACCGGGCATGAAGCCGTGCTTTTTAGCGCGCCAGGCAATAATCAGTCCTGCCGCCAGCAGAATCAGCATTGTCTGCGGAAAAGTTTTAACACCGGCGGTTTCCAGCAAAATCCCTCCGGTTAAGCCGCCGCCCGCAATCGCGAGATTCCACGCCACGACCACCATCGACTGCGCCATATCGGCGTGTTCACCGGTGGCATCTGCGATAGCCGTTTGCAGTAAGGTCGCCGCGCCGCCGAACGTCAGTCCCCACAGCGCCACGCATAAAACCACCATCACGGGAGTCTGACTGAAAAACACCAGCGTCAGCGAAATCAGTGCGAACAGCAGAAGGCTGAACAGCAGAGTCTGGCGTAAGCGCCGGTCAACCAGCAGGCCGGTGATACCAATGCCTGCCAGCGCGCCAATGCCGAAGACCAGTAATATCTGGTCTGCCCGTGCGCTAAGACCGGATAAGTGCAGGAACGGCACAATGTAGGTGTAGAGCAGATTGTGCGTCAGCATCCACAGCAGGATCACCAGCAAAATACTGCGCACGCCAGGCATCATCACCACATGAAGCAACGACTGGCGCTGACTGGCGGCCTGTCCGGGATAGTCCGGTACTTTTTTGATAACCCAGACCACCAGAAACAGCGTGAGTGCTGACATCACGCCGAACGCCATCCGCCAGCCGAGCAGAGAACCCATCCAGGTGCCGAGCGGGACACCCACGGACAGCGCCAGCGGTGTGCCGACCATCGCTACTGACAATGCCCGCCCTTGCTGCTCAACCGGCACCATCCGCCGCGCATAGCCTGCCAGCAAACCCCACGCCAGCCCGGCCGCTGCTCCGGCCATCCAGCGGGCAACAAGCGTCAGGATGTAATGCGTGGAAAAAGTGGTGAGGGTGTTGAAAACCAGAAAGCCGACGATGGCGGTCAATAACGCCGTGCGGCGGTTCCAGCTCCGGGTCAGCGCCGCAAGCGGGATCACCGCCATCAGCGAACCGGCGGCATACAGCGTGATTAACTGTCCGGCCATGGCCTGCGAAACATTCAGACCGGCGGCGATTTGCGGCAGTAATCCGGCGGGCAGGGTTTCGGTCATGATGGCGATAAAGCCAGTCAGCGCCATCGCCAGTAAAGCCGAAAGCGGCAGCGGGGATTTTTGTACAGCAGTATTCATGGCGTCTCTCAGTTTCTGAAAAAGTTAAATCACGATAGAGAACTCCCTGTTGCGGAAAAAGTAGGGTAGATTTCCAGAGTATGCGGACGCTGATGTCCGCAATCGGAGGTGAGGGTGGAAAGTCTTAGCAGCCTGAATACGTTTGTGCATGTGGCGGAAACCCGCAGCTTTGTCGCCGCCGGGCGTATCTTAGGGATTTCCGCGTCGGCGGTGGGGAAAAGCATTTCGCGGATGGAAACCAAACTGAATATGCGGCTGTTTCACCGCAGTACCCGCAGCGTCACGCTGACGGCGGAAGGTTCGCTGTTTCTCGAGCGTTGCCGGCGCATTGTGGCGGAGCTCGAAGCGGCAGAAAGTGAGCTGTCGCAACTGGCGGAATGTCCGCGCGGCAGGCTGCGGCTGAGTCTGCCGCAGGTCAGCACCCTGCTGTTGCCGGTGCTGGGCGAGTTTATGCGCCGTTATCCCGACATTGAACTGGATCTGGATTTCACCGATCGCATTGTTGACGTGGTGGAAGAAGGTTTCGACGCCGTGGTGCGGACGGGGCAGATGGCTGATTCACGGTTATCGATGCGCAAGCTCGGCACTTTCCATCATCTGCTGGTCGGCGCACCGGCTTACTTTGAGCAGTATGGCAGGCCTGCGAAACCGCATGATCTGGCCGATCACCGTTGTCTGCATTTCCGCTTTCCGAATAGCGGAAAACTCGAATCCTGGCCTTTGCCGGAATATCAGGATTTAGCGCTGCCTGTTTCGATGGTTTGCAATAATATAGAAACGCGTCATTGCTTTGCCCTGCAGGGGTTGGGCATCGCCTGTCTGCCGGATTTCAGTATCCGCAAAAAACTGGCCCGCGGGCAGCTGGTGACCGTGCTGGATGAGTACGTGAAGCGCAGTGCCGACTTTTTTATTTTGTGGCCGTCGGGCGGTTATATGACACCGAAACTTCGGGTATTGATCGACTTTTTCAGCGAGCGGGTATTCCCTGAAAACCCGGAGCTGGCACTGCTGTGTCCTAATTAAACTCAGGGAGTGTGCTATGAATCATTCTGTTTTAATTGAACGCTTTTCTGCCGCAGACCAGCGCGGCGTGATTGATGTGATTTTGCCGATTCAGAATCAGGAATTTGGTATTCCGATAAGCGAACAGCAGCAACCAGATTTGCACGATATTCCGCAGTTTTATCAGCGCGGAACCGGGGATTTCTGGATCGCCCGCTGTGACGGAAAAGTGGTGGGGACGCTGGGCCTGAAAGATATCGGCAATGCCCAGGCGGCGCTGCGCAAAATGTTTGTGAGCGCGCCTTATCGTGGCCGCGATTACGGCGTGGCGGCATTATTGCTGAAGGCGTTACTGCAACATGCACAGGCTGAAAAAGTGAAAGACGTTTTTCTGGGCACGACCGACAAATTTCTGGCGGCCCATCGTTTTTATGAAAAGAACGGTTTTCAGGAGATACAGGTATCCGCGTTGCCGGAAGCTTTTCCGCTGATGGCGGTAGACAGTAAGTTTTACCGGCTAACTTTCTGATCACTAAGGCTGTCAGCGGGCTGTCGCGTCTGTGTCAGGTTGCTGTCGTGTTGATTTCTGATCCGGCGTTGCATGCTGATTAGGTGTTCAACATTCACTCTAAGGATTAATTATGAATCAGAGCAAAATCAGGCAACTTCGGATTTCCCGTGCATGGTCTCAGGAACAACTGGCAGAGCTTTCTTCGCTCAGCGTTCGCACAGTGCAGCGCATTGAGAACGGCGAACAGGCCAGCCTCGACACGCTTGGTGCTATCGCAGCAGCGTTTGACATCAAAGTTTCAGAACTGACGGAAAACGATACGCGAGATGGCAATTCGCCGGAACACGCGCTTGACGATCAGATTGAAAGAGCCAGGCAACAGGTGGCGGAGGAAAGCAGTTTTTACCGCTCTGTTCTGTTGTGGGCGGTGGTCAATGCGGGTCTGTTCGCGCTTAACCATTACACCTCGCCGGATTCCTTCTGGTTCGCATGGCCACTATGTATCTGGGGTGGTATTCTGCTGCTGCGCGGTTTACGCATTTTTGTTTTCCGGGGAACTGTAGAGCGCTGGCAGAAGGCGCGTTTACAGAAGTTAATCCGCAAACCCTGAGCAGTAAAAAGGCCAATGTGCAATTTTTAATCGCCAGTAAAACCGTCCTGACTGCGGCATATCAAAACCATGAGTAAACATACTGCTATCCTCTGTAATATTCGTGGTCATTTGCTCAACGGACAGAGAATGCGGCAGCACCGGCGGTTTGCTTTTGATCTTAAGAGATTGATATTGCTTCTGGCGCTGGTGAGTACGGTTATTACCTTGCTCACCAGTTATCTGGCAATTTTTCAGGTAGAAAAAAAACTTCTCATCGAATCTTCATTGCGGGCGAGTCAGTCGTATGCGGCCAGACTGTCGCTGACGGCCGATCTGTTTTTCAATGCGGCAAAAAAACAGGTGGCCTACAGCGCGGACTTGCTGGGTGATGAATTTGATAATAGTGATGCCATCACCGAAGAAGCTGACCGTTTACAGGTACAGAGCAAGCGTTTCAGCTCGGTGCTGGTGGTGGATAAAACCGGTGTGGTGCGCGCGGCTTCCAGAAATTCGGCGGAGATGGTCGGTTTAAAACTGGTATCCGGCGCCAATACAGCAGCACTTTCAACCCAAAATCCGGTGCTCAGTTCGCCGTTTCGCACCGCGCAAGGCAATCACATCATGGTGCTTTCCTCGCCCATTCGTAATCCGCGCGGCGGTTATCTGGGGTACCTGGCGACTGAAATTGATCTCAGCAAAAGCAGTATCGTCGATACGCTGATTAATGCCCGCAATTACCGCAAAGACGCCTATATCTATGTCATAGACCGCGAGGGCGATGTGTTGTATCGCGACGCATCAGGATGGATCGAAAGCGTGCCGCAGAGCCATGTGAATAAGGCGCTGTTAGGCGATCGTGAGCAGGGTTTTCTGCTTATGGACAATCTGCAAGGCGAGGTGTCGCTGGCGGGTTTCGCCACCATAGAAGTGGCGGGCTGGACGGTGCTGGTGCTGCATCCCGCCAGGGCCGATGTGGTGCTGCTGTATAATGTGATGATGCAGGTATTGCTCTACACGCTGCCGATTGTGATTCTGGTGTTCATCTGCATCTGGTTGCTGACGCGCTATATTTCGATGCCGCTTCGTCAGCTCGCGTCACGTGCTGACACGATGGATTCAGAGGACGTTTCTCAGGAAATTGAGCAGATCAACGCCTGGTATTATGAATCGTCTAAGCTGAAAACCGTGATGTTGCAGGGGATACGACTGTTGCATCAGCGCATCGAAAAGCTCAGCACCGAAGCGCATACCGACCCGATGACCGGTCTGCTGAACCGGCGCGGTTTTTATGAGTTAGTGGATAAACAACTGACAGAGGTTTCACGGATTGCGGTCATTACGCTGGATATCGATCACTTCAAAAAAATTAATGACACTTACGGCCATGACGTCGGTGACGTGGTGATTACACAGCTTGCACGCCTGATTCTGGACAGCTCAAGGGAAGGGGATTTGCTGTGCCGCATGGGCGGCGAAGAATTCCTTTTACTGCTGCCCGGCGCGTCAGTCACGCAGGCTATCCAGCTGGCGGAACGGTTACGGCGTCAGGTCGAGTCTCATCATTTTGAGGGAGCGGGTAACGTCACGATTTCGCTCGGCGTGACGCATTTCTATCCCGGCAGGGATAACATCGACGGCGCACTGAAAGCGGCGGATAAAGCGTTGTATCAGGCCAAGAATGAAGGGCGTAATCGGGTAATCAATCTGTAATAGCGGATGGTTTTAATAACGGATAGCGATGAAAAGGCTCAGGCAGATTGCCCGGGCCTTTTTTGTGTTTTAGCGCGAGCCCGGCAACAAAGACTCTGTGCACTTGAAGACATCTTCGCGGAATTTACGCGAGGCTTCATCGAGATCTGCCTGATTCGCGACTTCAGCACGGTTGGCTTCCAGCGCCTGATTCACGGTGATAGTAAACGCGTTTTCCTGGCTGGCATTGAGCACATTGCCGACGCTGCCAAACAGCAGGCGCATGGCAGAAATCTGCACCAGAAGTTCACGGTTTACGCGCTCGAGCTGATCAACGCGTTTGTTCAGGGTATCGTCATTCATAGGTGTCTCCTTATTTAATTGCCGCACACCATAACAAAAGCACCGCCATGAAAAAACCGCCTTACGGCGGTCTGTATGCTGGCTGCGGGTTTAACGCACCATTTGTTGCATCTGGCGGCTCAGCTGCATCAGCTGCGCATTCAGCGGCACCAGCTTTTGCTGGATAGCATTGTATTTATCCAGTTGCTTCTGGTTGGCAAATTGCAGACGGTTGCCGGTGATGGTGACATTCTTACCCTGACTTTTGATGAAATCGGCTTTCTCGACAATCAGGTTCAGCACCTGCGGCAGTAAGTCGAATACCTGTCCGGTGATCGCCGAAGGCTGAACGATGGTTTTATCGTAAGCCTGGTCATAGACTTTTTTCAGATCATCAGGCTGTTTCAGTGCCGCATGTTGCGTGTCGGCCTGCGTTTTTAACAGCGTGATTTTTTCTTTCCATCTTTCGCTGCTGTCCGCCATTTTCTTTAAATCGTCGCGTTGTTCAAGCAGGTTATTGACGCTGTTCACGCCGTTCATCCCTGCAAACACCGGCACCAGCGAGGAATCCAGTTCAATATTCATCTGATGATGAAAGCCGGTGATGATGGCGTAATCTTTACTGTAATCGCCAAACTCTTTCTGCTGCGCCTCGGTCAGCTGCGGCACGGCAAGCACGGGTTTATCCAGAATACGGGTCTGAAGAAAATCGATGAATGCTTTTCGCTGTGCTGGCTCTTTATCGCCACAGCCGCTGAGGGCAAACATCATCAGTAACAGCATAAAAGGCAGCAAAAATACGCGGTGCAGGGGTGTTGTCCGGGTCGCAGAATGCATCATTTCCTTGTTCCTTTATCTCCATCATCAGAGCTTTAACCTTAACGCATAAAGATAATTTTTTGCTAGATCAGCATGGCTATCTTCGTTAACGTCACTCTCAGAGTCATTAATTCAGGGAATGTATAACTTTGAAGCATAAGTCATTTTCGATAAAACACATTGCGCCAGTGCTGGCTATGATGATCCTTGCCGGTTGTACATCAACGAAAAAAAGTGAGGCACCGGCGCAAAATCCGCATGATGTGAAAGCGGACATTGTGCGGTTGATGCCTGCCAGCGCGCCGGACAAAAAAGGCTGGGCGACAGACATTACCGCCGCATTCACCACGCAAAACATTCCGGCGACTACCGAAAACATCTGTTCGGTGCTGGCGGTTGCGCAGCAGGAATCCAATTTCAATACGGATGCGCCTGTGCCGGGCTTAGGCAAAATAGCGTGGAAAGAAATTGACCGTCGCGCCGATGCGGTTCATGTGCCTCATTTCCTGGTGCATACCGCGCTGCTGTTAAAATCGCCGAACGGAAAATCCTACAGCGAGCGGCTGGATAACGTAAAAACAGAGAAGCAACTGAGCGCGATTTTCGATGACTTCATTGATATGGTGCCGATGGGACAGACGTTGTTTGGTAACCTGAATCCGGTGCATACCGGCGGTCCGATGCAGGTCAGCATCGCGTTCGCTGAGCAGAATGCTAAGGGATATCCGTATAAAATTGACGGCTCAATTCGTCACGAAGTCTTCAGCCGTCGTGGCGGTGTGTGGTTCGGCGTGAAACATCTGCTGGGCTATCCGACCAACTACTCGCAATCACTTTACCGCTTTGCCGATTTCAATGCCGGCTGGTACGCCAGCCGTAACGCCGCGTTCCAGAGCGCGGTCAGTAAAGTGTCTGGCATTCCGCTGGCGCTGGACGGCGACCTGATAAACTACGGCACCGATAAGCCGGGCAGCACTGAGCTGGCGGTCCGCACGCTGAGTAAACGTCTGGATATCAGCAACGGCGCAATCCGTAAAGCGCTGGAGAAGGGTGAGCAGCTGGAATTCGAAGACACTAAACTCTATAAGCAGGTTTATGCACTGGCGGATAAAACCACCGGTAAACGTCAGCCGCGTGAAATGCTGCCGGGGATTACGCTGGAAAGTCCAAAAATTACCCGCAAACTGACCACCGCCTGGTTCGCAAAACGGGTAGACGGGCGACGTGCGGACTGTGTAAAACGCGCTAACGCCAGCTAATGTAAAGTAAAGATTCTTAAAGCCTGTCAGATATTGGCAGGCTTAATATCCTCCTGATCAGGCTGCAGCCACCGTCAGCGGCGGGCTGTGCGTTATTTCATACAGAAATACAAATCCCATGAATATAATTCCGATGAAATTAACGCTTGCTTAATAAATCCCACTATGTGTAAATAGCGTCAACGGTTTGTGGTTAAGACCTATTTATGTAAGACATTTTAGTAAAGCAGTTCCTGGTTCAAGTGATATAGCAAATCCTTTCTCCGACGAATTTCCTTCTCTGATGCATCCATAAGTATTTCAAATAAAAACAGACCTATATTGCCCTATGGCATCATAAAATAAAAACGAAGAAGGTATTTCCTATGTCTAATAAAATGACTGGTTTAGTAAAATGGTTTGACGCTGGTAAAGGTTTCGGTTTCATCAGCCCTGCAGATGGCAGCAAAGACGTGTTCGTTCACTTCTCTGCAATCCAGAGCAATGATTTCAAAACCCTGGACGAAGGTCAGAACGTTGAGTTCACCATCGAACAAGGTCAGAAAGGCCCATCAGCCGGTAACGTTGTCGTTCTGTAATGTCGCCAGATATTGAAGTGAATACTCTGCAATAGCGAAGATGGGTTAAACCCGGAGCAGACAGAATAAATATTTCAGTATCGACATACTCAATGACAAAAATAAGCCCTGGCCAACGCCGGGGTTTATTATTTAAAAGCTTCTGAATTTATTTCCAGGAGCCACAACAGAAAAGCCGGTTGAATTATTTATCTCTCAGTCGATTTTTCTGTTGTGAAAAGGCCGTGCTCAGGCCGTGCAATGTCGGAGTGTACGATGGACGCTTGCACCATAATATGACGGCCGGGAAAGCACCGGCACTTCTTCCCTTCATACTTCAAGCCGCAGGTGCGTTGGCCGCACTCAGTCACCCGAATCACTTACATAAGTAAGCTCATCGGGACTCCTTCTCTTGCCGCCTTCCTGCAACTCGAATTATTCGTGAATAAGAGCAAATCGCTCATCTCCCCAAATGTTTTGTAGATAAACTTTTTATCCAATCCAATCCAATCCAATCCAATCCAATCCAATCCAATTCAATTCAATCACAATGGCTGCTTTGCCGGAAAACAGCCAAAAAAAAGCCCGCACGCGGCGGGCAAAATAACAGGGTTCTACAGGGGTATTACACAGGGACATCACACAACATTTGATGGATTTAAGATATCAAACGCTGTGTATGGTTTTGTCATCACCCGGTAAGGTTAGTCCAGCAGATGTAAGGCTTATTTGTCGGCGTAATGTGAGATAACCTGATCGATTTTGGCGTCCGCCAGCGCAATTCCTTTCTGAATCAATGATTCAGAACCTATGCTTGCCAGTACAATGACGACGGCAACAATCATTAATCCTTTGTAGGTCATGTTTCAATCCTTCCGTTTTGACTGCTCAATGGCAGCATTATGCGGCGATACCGGTTGTATCGCCACGTGGCAAAACGGAAAACGGAAGAAAAAACGTTACGCGGCCAGGTGGGTGACAGTGAAATGCGTGACCAGACCGATGATGATCAGTAGCGCAATCGCAGCGGCGGTATAGAGGATAATGCGTTTAGGGCTGTAGAATTTCATTTAATATCCTTATTTTTCTGATGCATACAACGTTACAGGATTAGAGAAACTCCATCATCAAAGCCATCATGTAACCGATCCCGACAGAGCCTCCGGCCATCATTAACCAAAATGCAGTTGCCTTCATTTCACACTCCTTGTGTAGGTTTGATCATTCAGATAATCAATTCACCGCAGAAATTATATCAAACATAGAAATTATAGGGATAAATATCTGCTCTAATTTTGATCACTTAGTCTGAAAAATCTCATGAAGTGCGGTCAGGAGGACGTTTGACCGCAAAACACCGGGCAAGCGCAAAGGATTTATTTCAGGTAATCGCTGCTGGCGGTCAGTTTGGTATGCGAGCTGGCGTCGATGGTTGTGGAAGGGTGGGTACCGCTTTCACTGGCTTTACGGTTAATTTCGGAAGCCACTTCCTGTGCGCTTGAGGGATAAGCCTGGGCGAAACTGTTGAAAGTAGTCATTACGATTATCAGGCTAAAAAGAGCGAGGGTGGTGCGTTTCATTTTGCAGGTGTCCGGTCTGTTCACATTTTGTCATAAGGGTTGCGTGATTCAGCGGCCGATTTTAACTGTTTTATTCATAAGAAACGGGAGCAAATTGTGCTCCCGTTCATCATTTATTCTGCGATCAACTGCTGCTTTACACGTGCTGGAGCGTATTATGACCTGCTTCTGATTTATTCGGTAAGCGAATCGTGGCAGAAAGAATCAATGATACGATCAATAATACGGTGATGATGCTGAACGTCACTGCGAAGCCCCCGAACAGGGAAGCGACCAGGGAAGCAAAGATGCTGCCGATACCGAAGCCCAGATACAGCAGACCGTAGTTTTTGGTCATGTTGTTCAGGCCAAAGAAGTCGCTGACCAGTGACGGGTAAACCGTAATAGTCCCGCCGAAGCTGAAGGCGACGCAGGCGACGGAGAGGAAGAACATCATCTCGTTCATCTGAGTGAACAACATCAGGCTCATCCCTGCCAGTGACACAATCTGCGCGATGGAAATAACGCGGATACGCTGCATTTTGTCGGACAACACACCCAACACCAAACGACCACTCAGGTTGGCAATCGCAATCACGGTTACGGCGTTGGCTGCGGTCATTGCATCCAGTTTCACCAGGCTCTGACCGATATCTTTCGCCACACCAATCACATATAAACCGCTCATGCAGGCAGTCAGGAACATCAGTGCCAGCATCCAGTATTGCGGCGCGCGGATGGCTTCTGCCAGGGTGAAATCGCGGGTGTCATTGGTGCTGTCATTCAGGCTGTTTTCTTCGCGGGTGACGTCTGCGGTTTCCTGTTTCGGCGCATCTTTCATCATCATCGCACCGGCAATAACCATCACCATCGCGATGCCGCCCCAGATCATGAAGGTATTTTGCAGGCCTTCGGTCGCCAGCAGATGACCGCAAACGAATTTGAATAACAGACTGCCCAGACCGTAAGCGCCGATTGAACAGGCGGAGATCAGACCTTTGCGTTCAGGGAACCATTTCACGCAGTTGGTCAGCGTCAGCAGATAACCGGCACCGTCCGCCAGACCGACCAGCACACCGGCGCTGATGTAAAGCATCAGAACATTGTCAGAATGTGCAGTCAGTGCAAAACCGGCAGCCATCAGCAAACCTGCGGCAATGGTCACGGTGCGCACGCCAAAACGTTCCTGAAGTTTACCGGCGACGGAAGAGGCCAGCGCCAGACACAGGCTCAGGATCCCAAAGGTCAGTGCCACGCGGCTCACCGGTTCACCCAGTTTCTCAGACAACTGACCGTTAAACAGACTCCATGTATAAACGGAACCCAGTGCAAGCTGAGTCAGGATAGTGCCGATTAACGTCAGTACGCGTGTGCGGTTGTAATTCTGGATGCCAGATTTGTCACTCATAGTGGGTTCTCCCGAGCGAAGTAGATTCAATTAACTGTGGCTATGATAAGTCTGGCGATGTGGGGCGGCGCATTTGCGGAGTGAGATGCATGAGTTGCGGAATGAAATGCATCCATGACGGTATGAGTCGCCATTTTTGGGCTAAAAACACCCCGGAATTGGACTTAAAACACCGCTGCAGCCCTTGCGGGGCGCGGGTTTTAGTTGATCTGGATCACTAATCCGTCATTTAGTTTTTTCAGACCCGGTTACAAAGGTTTCGTTATTTCATTGGGCAGGTAACGCAGGGCTCACCGGAATCTGGTCTTACCCTTCCGGCACTCCTCATTTTTAGTTTCATGTGCTGGTTGAAAGCGCCGGTATACCGAAAAACATCAATCTGGCACTGCAATTGCGTTCTGCTCCTGAGCCCAAACAAGTCAGCCAGTTTGCGTACCTGCTTGAGCATCAGGAAGATATCACTGTGTTTCGTTATGACTTACAACGCCTGTGCATTCAGCGCGGTATTAATTGCCGCCGCCACACCCGTCGGGTTTTCCCACATCATCGAATGACCTGCCTGCGGCACGACAGCGGTCTGGATGCCATGCAGCGGCAGAACGGCGACATCAGGCTCCGGAAGTGAAAACTCACCAAACAATACGGTCGCGGGCATTTTCAGTTGATAAAGCTGTTCGCGCCACGACACCTTTTCGCCATTGACCAGCCCGACCGCCTGACGGTGGATCGCCAGCGGTGAGGCAATGCCCATGCATCCTGCCCAGATGTGATCATTTCCGCGAACCGCCACCTTAATCAGATGCCCGTGGCCTTCGCGCAGATAGTCTTCTTCAGAATACTGGGCAACTGCGCGGCTGAATATTCCGCCCCCGGCGTCCAGATTCGGCTCGGCGACAATCAGACGCTGGATCAGATCAGGGCGTTGCGCCGCCACCATAATGGCGATACTGCCGCCCATGCTATGACCGATTAAGTTGACCTGCGGTACGCCGAGGCTTTCAAGCCAGACAATCACGCAATCAACATGTGCCTGCAGGCTGTAGCTGAAATCATCGGGCTTATCGCTGTAGCCTGAACCTGCCAAATCGAGCAACAGTGAGCGGCGCGGACGTAATGACGCATCAGTCGCCACGCGCGGAAAATCGCAGGAAGACGCACATCCCAGACCGTGAATAAAAACCAGCGGAACCCCCATCCCGGACAATTCATGGAAGCGTAAATGCATTTGCGTACCGGGTACTTTAAACGATTTCATCTCGATCCCTTGCTGACGGCTCACGTACTATTTTGCTTAAGAACAATCTGGCTTAAGTACAATCTGCGAATTATAGGCAGAAACTTCCTTACCGGCAGTACAAATAATAAGTAAACAAACAGAGTACGAAAAAAGGCAAAAAGCTTTCCTTTTTTGTCCAGATAATCATCACATCACCGGTGCTCATTCAATAATTTGGCTTAAAGTATTTAGCCTGTGAATATTTCTTTGGCAGGCTCTTTCTATCAGCCAGACAAGTGATAGCATGGGCCTCTTGCTCACTTTATGGATTTATCTGATGGTCAGGTTAGGCAGTTGTGTGACGGTGATTTTGGCACTGGCGTCGTTTTCAGCATCGGCTGTCACGCAGTATCAGTGCGTGTTAACTCATCATACTCAGTCTGATGATGGCAATGATGTTTCTGAAGTCGTGAACAAAAATGCCCAGGTTTATGATGCGGGGAACACGTTCAGTTTCTCACCTGATGGCAGCAAAATGGTCACCAGTCCTGAACTGACGGATATCATCGGCAAAGATAATCAGCCTATGAAAGCGGGCGCGCAAGATAACCTGATGTATATTCACGTCAAAGACAGCTTTGTCGTGGCAACCCAGACAGAAGGGTATGTTTACGGTGATTGCAAAGTGAATACCGCGAAGTAAAAATCTTTATCCGGGCGTTTTCTGATCCCTGTGGGCGCATGAGCCATGTCTCAGCGCCCCGCAATATCGCACTGCAATAAATAGAAACACTCCTTCCAGTTCATTAGCACACTTCTTATAGTCGTCCGTGGCATGACGGGCTATCCTTTCGCACTTTTCCAGTCTCCGTTTATTCATTTCGCCCGCTTCAAGAAGCAGACAAAAAAGGTATTTGCCCGCTTATGGCCTTACTTAACGACGAAATTCGCGACCATACCGCCGAGTCCGTCCTTTTCGTTCGTCGTGCCGTGATTGCATTTTTGGTCGTGATCCTGCTGTCTTCTGCGCTGGTGTTCAATCTGTACCATCTGCAGGTGGGCATGCACGATTTTTACCAGACCCGCTCAAATCAGAATGACATCAAAATGCTGCCGATCGCCCCAAGCCGTGGGCTGATTATGGATCGCAACGGCGTGGTGCTGGCGCAAAACATCACCCTTTACCAGATTGAAGTGATCCCTGGCAAAGTGCCGGATCTTAACGCCACGCTGAACGCACTGAAACCGATTGTCGATCTCACACAAGACGATCTGGACAGTTTCCACGACGCCATGATCCACGGGCGTCGTTTTGCACAGATCCCGCTGAAGCTGGCGCTGACCGACGTGGAAGTCGCCCGTTTTTCCGTGAACCAGTTTGATTTCCCCGGCGTTTCCATCAGCACGTATCAGCAGCGTCGTTATCCTTATGGCGCGGAGCTGGCACACGTGGTCGGCTACGTGTCTAAAATTAACGATAAAGATGCCAAACGTCTTGATGCCGAAGGTATTTCGGAGAATTACGCTGCTGACCACGATATCGGTAAGCAGGGTGTTGAAAAGTATTATGAAAATATTCTGCATGGCCGTACCGGTTATCAGGAAGTGGAAGTGGATAACCACGGGCACGTGGTGCGCCTGCTCAAAGAGGTTCCGCCGCAGGCCGGACAAAATATCTATCTGACGCTGGATCTGGGGTTGCAGCAGTACATCGAGAAAGTCCTGAAAGGTCAGCGTGCGGCGGTCGTAGTGATGGATCCCCGGGACGGCGGCATTAAAGCCATGGTCTCCAGCCCGAGTTATGATCCGAATCCGTTTGTGAACGGAATTTCCACTAAGCAATACAGTGCGTTACTGAAAAACCCTGACCTGCCGTTGATCAACCGTGTTACGCAGGGGCTTTATCCGCCAGCTTCCACGGTCAAACCTTTTATGGCCACGTCGGCGTTGTTTGAAGGGGTGATCACACCGCAAACTACGTTCTTTGGTGCGCCTACCTGGACGCTGCCGGGCACCGAACGCCATTACCGCGACTGGCTGAAAACCGGCCACGGTATGCTTAACGTGACCAAAGCGATTGAGGAGTCTGCCGATACCTTCTTCTATCAGGTGGCCTATGAAATGGGCATCGATCGTATTCATACCTGGCTGAGTAAATTTGGCTACGGGCAGTCGAGCGGGATAGATCTCGACGAGCAATATAGTGGCGTGCTGCCAAGTCGTGAATGGAAAATGAAAGTCCATAAAAAAGTTTGGTATCAGGGGGATACGGTTTCTGTCGGCATCGGGCAGGGCTATTGGGTCGCGACGCCAATTCAGATGGTGCGGGCGCTCAGTGCGCTGGTGAATAACGGTAAGCTGGAAACGCCCCATCTGCTTTATTCAGCAAAAAGCGGCAAAGTGATTACGCCATATAAAATGCCGCCGACGCAGCAAATAGCGGATCCGAAATCGCCAATCTGGGGGATTGTGAAAAACGGCATGTTTGGCATGGCAAATTTCCCGAATGGTACCGGCTATAAATTATTCCACACGGCGCCTTATCAGATTGCGGCGAAATCCGGTACATCACAGGTTTTCAGCCTGCGTGAGAATCAGGTTTATAACGCTAAAATGACGCCGGTTCGATTGCGTGACCACATCTTCTACACGGCGTTTGCGCCGTACAAACATCCGACGGTGGTGATGGCGCTGATCATGGAAAATGGCGGCGGCGATGGTGTGGTGGCCGGGCCGACCGCGCGGGCGATCCTCGACCATATTTTCCTGCCGCCGCAGGCGGTGATGTGTGATCCGGCGAAAGCTGATAATCCGGCAGACTGCGAACAACCGGTGCCGGCGCCAAATTCACTCGGTTTCAGTGAGCATTGATCCGGGTGTGTGATCAGAGCATTTCAAAGGGCACGTTGTTGAGCCGGGCAACGTGTTTTCCAATCTCTTCCGTGGTCTTCATGTGACCAACAGGGACTTTACTGTAGTCAGGAAACGGCACATCATCGACGCCTAACACTCTCGTCACCCGGATGCTTTGAGTTGCGGGGAGCCCGGTATAAAGATTCAGACCCGGGCGGCCGATAATCAGTATTTCATTGTGGGTATATTCACGACGGATCGCTTTATCTTGCGTCATAAGAGCAGCGGGGGTCAAAAGTTGCTGATAGCCACCCTCGCATCTGACGCCACCTACCCCTATTCCGGTCCGAATGCAGTCCGCAAGTTCATAGGGGGCGATCAGCCGCCCCTGGGGGTGACCTCCTTCCCGTCCAGCATGGTTCATAAACGCCACGTCACGCGGGAATGTCCCGAGAATATTTTGTCGGGGAACGTCAAGAACCAGCGCGATGTTGTGGTACATCCCTGTGTAACGAGAAGACTGTGTCGTGAATTTTTTAATATCGTTTAAATCAACCAATGATGTGCTGAAGACATCCCAACTATTAAACAGGGAGGCTGCGTCCTGACGGCAGAACGGGCTTTCGTGCCGTTTAAAGGTATGGACCAAAACATGGCGCTCAGGGAGTACGGCCCAGCTTTGCAGTATGGCTGCTTTTTTCTTATCCCACGCTTTTCTTCTATTTAACAACTCATCCCGCTCAGCTAAATACATTGCATGCGTGTATGAGGGCGGGGTTTTCTTTTTGAAAAATGGCATGATATCAATCCTGAAATAGTCAATATTTTATTAAGCCTGCTTTCATCGTTATGGTGTTACATCAGGCGGGATCCTGTATTTATCGAAATTCCTTCAAACTATTTCGTATTCTAATTCGTTGATTTCCGCCACTTTAGCAGCGACTGTTTCTGGTGAGCCTGCATAATAGTCATACATGCTGTTACTCTCTGTCGGTTCGGCAACGACTATTTTGCGCACCCGGATCCTTTGTGTTGCCGGCAGACCTGCATATAACTTAACTCCCGGGCGACCAATAATGAGTACCTCATTATGTGATTCTATAGAGCGTGTTTTTTTATCTTCTGACAGAAGCGCCTGAGGTGTCAGCAGCCGTTGATATCCACCTTCACAATGGTAATCTTCTTTGCCTTCTCCCCGGAATATCGCCCGACTCAGGGCTGAAGCATCGATAATTCTTCCCCCTGCATAGTCATTTTCACGCCCGATATGATTAGGAAACCAGACGTCAGTCGGATGCGTCCCAAGAATATTTTGCACCGGGACATCCAGAATTAAGGCTGTGGTGCAATATATCCCGGTATAGCGTTTAATTTTGGTTAAGGGTTTAATATCTTTTAAGTCAACCAGTGAGGTGCTGATAATATCCCAACTGCTTAAAATAGACTCTGCGCGGTGCTGGCAAAAAGGACTTTCTTCACCCTCAAAGGCATGAACCAGCACATAATTTTCCGGCAGAGAACGCCAACTGCTGAGTATTTTTTCCTTCCCACCGGATAACTTATTAATATCCTGTTTTTTTATAAATTCAATTCCTGATTTTTTACGGGAAAACATAATGATCTCACGAATAAATTGAGCATGGTCACTGAAATATAACATGTGATTTTCTTGTGTTTTCTTAATTAGTCATTAAGAAATCCATGGTTGAAAATGTTATTTGAGAGATTCAGCGATCCACAATTTCTGTGTGCAGGCCTTACTGGCAGATTCTGATCAGGCGATGTACAGCCATAAACAGATCAGTAAAAAGGTTGTGATCAACCACTGACAGCCAGATGTCATAAAATGACGACAATGGACGTTATTGTTGTCTCTTTTTGGCGACATTTAATTTTATGATATTTAAAGGATATTTTTTTATTTCTCAATTGTGTTGTTTTTTAGCGACGCAAAGGTTGTTTATTCATCAACTTAACCGTGCTTTTGCCGGTGCCTGAAAATGATTTAACTAGAAATATCCTTTAAATACAGCTATATGATAATTTTTATTAAACATTGGCACGGAACGTGCTAGATTAGCGCAGTTGCTCATTCACCTGATTATGATTGGCTCACGCGAAAGCGTTGATATGCTCATAATGTCCGAATGACGCCAAAGAAACGGTGCCTATCGTTCACCCGACCGATAATCGTTGCGCAAGCACGTTATCAAACATCGAACGACACGTTGAGTGAGGCACCACCTCTTCCGGTTTGCTGAACATCCATCAGGATGTTCAGCAATACCCACCCTTCATACTTCTCATACTTCGCCCATTTAAACCCTTTTCGTATCCTCTCAGACACTAGCTGTTTAAACCGTTGTCCGCTAGCATGACTTTATCTGTGATAAATGAGATGAATGCGTTGAAAAGAGGACGTTTATTCCCCGGTTCGCTACGTCAGCTGGTGCTGATGGCTTTCCTGCTGGTGCTGCTGCCCTTGCTGGTGCTCGCCTATCAGGCCTATGACAGCCTTGATCAACTGAGCCGTCAGGCGGCGCGAATCAACCGGACTACGCTCAGTGACGCCCGCCGCAGCGAATCGATGTCCAGTATTGCGCTGGAAATGGAGCGCAGTTATCGCCAGTATTGCGTTCTCGACGATCCGACACTTTCCCGCCTTTATCAGAATCAGCACAAACAATATTCCCAGCTGCTGGATGCGCATGCCTCAGTGCTGCCGGATTTACGTTATTATCAGACGCTGCGCACCTTGCTGACGCAGCTTACACAGCCGACCTGCCAGAATAACTCCCCGGATAAAGATGCTTCTGCGCGTCTTGAGAATTTCTCGCGCACCAATGCCGAAATGGTACAGGCGACGCGGGAAGTCGTATTCTCACGCGGACAACAACTTCAGCGCGCGATTGCCGAACGCGGTCAGTTCTTTGGCTGGCAGGCGCTGGTGCTTTTCCTGCTCAGTGGCGCGCTGGTGCTGCTGTTCACCCGCATGATAATCGGGCCGGTAAAAGGCGTCGAACGGATGATTAACCGGCTGGGGGAAGGGCGTAATCTGGGGGATGTCACCCGATTTAAAGGGCCACGTGAAATCCGTTCTCTGGTGCAGCGCATCGTCTGGCTGAGCGAGCGTCTGGCATGGCTGGAATCGCAGCGTCACGAATTCCTGCGCCATATTTCCCACGAACTTAAAACCCCGCTCGCCAGCATGCGTGAAGGGACGGAACTGCTGGCGGATGAAGTCGCCGGTCCGCTGACGTCAGATCAAAAAGAAGTGGTGGCTATCCTCAACAGCAGCAGCCGCCATTTGCAGACGCTTATCGAACAACTGCTTGATTACAATCGCAAACTGGCTGATGTGCCGACGCTCAGTGTGGCCGTTGATCTGAAATCGCTGGTTGATGATGTCGTGACGGCTAACAGCCTGCCGGCACGCGCCAAGAAGATCCGCAGTGAGGTCACGATTGATGCGCCGACCTGTCTGGCTGAGCCGACATTATTGCGGCGCGTGGTGGACAATCTCTATTCCAATGCGGTGCACTACGGGGCTGAATCCGGTACTATTTGGGTCCGCAGCTGGGAATTACACGGACGGGTTATTATCGAGGTGGCAAACACCGGAACCCCGATCCCGCAGGCCGAGCGCGCGATGATATTTGAACCTTTTTACCAGGGTAGCCAGCAACGAAAAGGGGCTGTGAAAGGCAGCGGTCTGGGGTTGAGTATCGCCCAGGACTGTATTCGCCGCATGCATGGAGAGCTGCAACTGGTTGCCGTTGAAGATGCGGACGTTTGTTTCCGTATTGAATTACCCCTGACGGCTGAGAAGAAATAATAATGATGCTATTTGCTGACTGGTGCGTCTGATGAGCGCATTGTCTTTTATCACCCATATCACCACCCGTCTGGTGCGCGCCGTACTGCGCAGCCGGGCGTTTTTACTCAGTGCGCCACTGGCGCTGGCGGGCTGTGTCCCGCATTCTGCCGAAAACCGCTATTTCCAGCAGGTGTCTGATCAGGTCGTCCCTGACAGCAAAGTGATCGACTTTCGTATCGCTCCTTGTGAAACCCTCTGGACACTCGATGACAATGACGCCGTAACGAACTCACTGTACTGGTTACGGGCGATGGACTGCGCCGATCGTATGAGTGATGCGCAGGCGCGCTATCAGGCGCAGCAGATACAAGCGACGACCTGGGATCAGGTATTTAAACAAAGTATTCTGCTCTCCGGTGCGGATCCCGATCAGCAGCAGCGCCGTGCGTTACTGGCAAAAGTCAGCGCGTATCGTGGCCAGATGCCGGGACAAATTCGTCCGCTGGTGCAGTTATGGCGAGAACGTCAGAATTTACAAGTCGTGCTGGGGGATGAAAAAGCCCGTAATGCCCGCCAGCTGGCAGTGAATGAAGAAAAACTTCAGGCGATGACTGAACAGCAGCAGGTTCTGGAACATAATCTCGCCGATACCCGCCGTAAGCTGGAAAACCTGACGGACATTGAGCGACAGCTCTCTTCGCGCAAACAGATCCAGGGCGATTTGCCGGATAATGAGGCGACTGCGCCTGCTAAAGCGGCTTCGGATAATCCGGTAAAACCGGCCGAGACTTACACGCCACCGGCTAAGGATTCGAACGCAAAATGACGTTACGTAAAGCAGCCAGTTTATTGCTGGTCGATGACGATCCGAGCTTACTGAAGCTTTTGGGAATGCGCCTGACCAGTGAAGGTTTTCGTGTCACCACCGCCGAAAGCGGGGCGGAAGCGCTGCGTGTGCTGCACCGTGAACGTATCGATCTGGTGCTGAGTGATTTGCGTATGGATGAAATGGATGGCATGGCGCTGTTCGCCGAAATTCAGAAATTCCAGCCCGGAATGCCGGTGATTATTCTGACTGCGCACGGTTCCATTCCCGATGCGGTGGCCGCGACCCAGCAGGGTGTGTTTAGTTTCCTCACCAAGCCGGTCGATCGCGATGCGCTGTATAAAGCCATCGATGAAGCGCTGGCACAGTCCAGCCCGTCGGCTGATGAAAGCTGGCGCGAATCGATTGTTACCCGCAGCCCGATCATGCTGCGGTTGCTTGAACAGGCCAATATGGTCGCGCAGTCTGACGTCAGCGTGCTGATTAACGGGCAGAGCGGCACCGGTAAAGAAGTGCTGGCGCAGGCCATTCACGGGGCGAGCCCGCGTGGCAAGAAAGCCTTTATTGCCATTAACTGCGGTGCGTTGCCGGAACAGTTGCTGGAATCCGAATTATTTGGTCATGCCAAAGGTGCGTTTACCGGCGCGGTGAGCAGCCGCGAAGGGTTGTTCCAGGCGGCGACCGGCGGCACGTTGTTCCTCGATGAAATCGGCGATATGCCGCTGTCGTTGCAGGTGAAATTGCTGCGTGTGTTGCAGGAGCGCAAGGTGCGTCCGCTGGGCAGCAATCATGATGTGGATGTTGATGTGCGCATTATTTCTGCGACACACCGTGATTTGCCGAAAGCGATGGAGAAGGGCGAGTTCCGCGAAGACCTGTTCTATCGTCTTAACGTTGTCGGCCTGAAACTGCCGACCCTGAGCGAACGCTCTGAAGATATTCCGCTGCTGGCTAATCATCTGCTGCGCGTGGCGGCGCAGCGGCATAAACCTTTCGTTCGCAGCTTTTCAACCGATGCCCTTAAACGTCTGATGGCCGCCAGCTGGCCGGGCAATGTGCGCCAGTTAGTGAACGTGATCGAGCAATGCGTGGCGCTGACGTCTGCACCGGTGATCAGCGAAGCGCTGGTTCAGCAGGCGCTGGAAGGTGAAAACACCGCGCTGCCGACATTTGCCGATGCGCGTAATCAGTTCGAATTGAATTATCTGCGTAAATTGCTGCAAATTACCAAAGGCAACGTCACGCAGGCGGCACGTATCGCCGGGCGTAACCGCACTGAGTTTTATAAGTTGCTGTCACGCCATGAGCTGGAAGCGACCGATTTTAAAGAGTAACGGGAATTTACTTTCAGAGGCTGGAGGTACATTCCTGCGGCTGAACTATGATACCTTTAGCGCCTTCGCATGCCTCTGGCATCCGAAACCAGATTGTGAACCATGCTGCCGCTCAGGAAGGCGGAGAGCAAACGAATGATTATAAGGGTCCGCCATGAAAAAGATTGATGCGATTATCAAG
Organism: Rahnella sp. AN3-3W3; assembly: GCF_003263545.1. NCBI lineage: Bacteria > Pseudomonadati > Pseudomonadota > Gammaproteobacteria > Enterobacterales > Yersiniaceae > Rahnella > Rahnella sp. AN3-3W3. The sequence continues at coordinate 79,528 of NZ_JYDG01000045.1, read as the reverse complement.
CCATTCAAACTCGACGATGTCCGTGAAGCACTGGCTGAAGTTGGGATTACCGGGATGACCGTGACCGAAGTGAAAGGCTTTGGCCGTCAGAAAGGTCACACAGAACTGTACCGTGGTGCGGAATACATGGTCGATTTCCTGCCAAAAGTAAAAATCGAAATCGTAGTGGCGGATGACATCGTGGATACCTGCGTGGAAACCATTATGACCACTGCGCAGACCGGTAAAATTGGTGACGGTAAAATCTTCGTGTTCGATGTGGCGCGCGTAGTGCGTATCCGCACCGGCGAGCAGGACGAAGAAGCGATTTAATGTTTCATCAGGGCGGGTAATGTCATGTTACCGGCCCTGAGTATTTCCTCTGTTATTCTGCCTTTCCCTCCGATCTTGTTATACCAATCATTTTAAACCAATCACTTCTCAACTCATTGTTTATCCGGTTTTTAGCCGTTATTTCTGCTCATCAGCACCCAAAGTTCCTCTCCACCGGTAATCACAAAAAATGCTATTTGTTAGTTTTATGTGAAGTTTGTGGGGTTTTTATTGTGACTTCGTTGAAAAAGTGCGAGTAAAATCACGTTTGTTGTTATACCAGTTCGATAAACCTGTCAGATACGTTGTAATCACCGACTAAAACAATTCAGGGTGAAAGTATCTGGCTGCCGGAACTGGTGTGGATTGATCTCCGTTGATCGTGGTTTTCACACCCATTCAAAAGGCTTTGCAATGTCACAACCAGAAAAACCCATACGCATTTCCCGTCGCGTATTTTTAGGGGGCGCACTGGCGGCGCTTTCCGTTCCGCTGATGAACAAGCTTTTGCTCAGCCCGGTTTATGCCGCGCCGGTAGCGGGCTTGTCGCAGGCAAAACAGGATTTCACCCAACTCTCGCTGTATCTGACCGGTCATGACCAGCTGGATCCGGCCCTTTCTGAACGTTATTACCAGACTATGTTGCAGCTGTACCCGGACTTCACCGCGCAGGTTCAGGCGTTGCAGGCGTTTATCACGGCCAGTCACATTGATGCCGCTGACCTGCAAAAAGCGCTGGATACACAGCAGCCCGCGCTGGCGAAATTGCCGCGCAGCATTCTTCAGGCGTGGTATCTCGGCGTGGTCGGCGATGGCAAACAGGCGGTTTGTCTGGCGTATGAAAATGCGCTGATGAATGTTGCGGTTCGCGATCACCTCAATCCGCCGAGTTATGCCTACGGCGCTTACGGCACCTGGGCAAAACAGCCTGTCTGAAAATAACGTTCAAAAAGGGTTAAACAATGAGTGAACAACTTTCCGCTGACGTCGTCGTCATCGGCTCGGGGATCTGCGGCTCGCTGGTCGCACAGCGTCTGGCAAAACAGGGCATCTCCGTCATTATTCTCGAATCCGGCCCGCGTATTGATCGCGGTACGCTGACTGAAAACTTCCGTAATTCGCCGCGCAAAAAAGACTTTATGTCGCCATATCCGTACTCGGACTGGTCACCGCATCCGGTATATAAACCGGAAGATAATGATTATCTGCAACAGCAGGGGCCGTATCCGTTCCCGGCGGAATATATCCGCATTATGGGCGGCACCACCTGGCACTGGGCGGCGCAGGCGTGGCGCGTTTTGCCCAACGATATGAAGATCAAAACGCTGTACGGCGTCGGGCGTGACTGGCCGTTATCGTACGACGAGCTGGAACCGTTTTATTACGAAGCCGAAGTGAAAATGGGCGTGTCCGGCGCACCCAATAACGGTTCACCTCGTAACCAGCCGTTCCCGATGGAACCGGTCGCTGAATCCTGGCTGCAACAGCGTTTTCGCGAGCGTCTGGCGCCGGGCGGTTATGACGTGATCGTGAACACCACCGCACGTAACAGCCGTAACTACGACGGGCGTCCGGCCTGTTGTGGCAACAACAACTGCATGCCGATCTGCCCGATTGATGCGCAATATCACGGCGGTATCGCTGCGCAGGCTGCGGAAGCGGCGGGTGCAAAATTGATTACCAGCGCGGTGGTGTATCGCCTTGAGCATGACGAAAAGGGGCGTATTGTCGCCGCACATTATTACGATCCCGATAAAGGTGAGCATAAAGTCATGGCGAAAAACTTCGTTCTGGCTGCCAACGGCATCGAAAGCCCGAAACTGCTGCTGATTTCCGCCAGCGATAAATACCCGGACGGACTGGCAAACAGTTCCGGCACCGTCGGGCGTCACCTGATGGATCACCCAAGTAACTCGCTGACGTTTGAAACTGAAGAACCTCTGTGGGCGGGGCGCGGCCCAATGAGCCCGGCGTCCATCAACAGCCTGCGCGACGGCGATTTCCGCAAAGATTACGCCTCGTTCCGTATTGATATCGCCAACTCTTCACAAGTGCAGTCAGTGACGCAGGATTTGCTGGCGGAAGGCGTTTACGGCATCAGCCTGGATAACGAAATCCGTCGCCGTGCGTCGCACCAGACCAGCCTGAAAAACGTGATGGAACAGCTGCCAAACTACGATAACCGCATCATTCTCAGCGACAAAAAAGACAAACTGGGTATCCCTAAACCGGCAGCGATTTATCACATGGATGACTACGTGCATCGTGGTATGGCGCGCGCTGTGAAGGAATATACCGAGATCGCCAGACTGATGGGCGGCACCAATTTGCGTTTCAGTAAGCCGGGCGTTTACGGCAACAACCAGCACATTACCGGCACGATGAGCATGGGTCATGACCCGAAAGACTCCGTGGTGGATGCGTTCGGACGCACCCATGACCACGAAAATCTGTTCATCACCAGTACCGGCGTGATGCCGACATCGGCCACGGTCAACTCCACGCTGACCGCCGTCGCACTGGCTTTACGTACCGCTGATCATCTTGCCAAAACTGCGCTATAGGCTGACTGAAATGACTCTGAATCGTTTATCTCAAAAACGTCTGACGGGCGCATTGCTGGCCTTTGGCCTGAGCCTGATGGCAGGCACGGCTTATGCCGCGCTTTCGCCGGAACAGGATGCGCTGATCAAGAAAGGCGAATACGTCGCGATAGCCGGTGACTGTGTGGCCTGCCATTCCACCGAAGGCGGCAAACCGTTCGCCGGTGGCCTCGGGCTGGCAACGCCGCTGGGCACCATTTATTCGAGCAACATCACGCCATCTAAAAAAGACGGTATCGGTAATTACACGCTGGAGCAGTTTGAACACGCGGTGCGTGACGGTGTGCGCGGCGACGGCGCGAATCTGTATCCAGCAATGCCGTACACCTCGTATGCCAAAATCAGCGATGACGACATGAAAGCGCTGTACGCTTATTTTATGCAGGGCGTGCAACCGGTGGATGCCCCGTCAACGCCGACGGCGCTGCCGTTCCCGTTCAACGTGCGTTTGTCGATGGCTGGCTGGAATCTGCTGTTCCTCGAGAAAGGCGCGTTTAAAGCCGATCCGTCGAAAAGCGATCAGGTTAACCGTGGCGCGTATCTTGGCGAAGCGCTGGCGCACTGCAGCACCTGCCATACGCCGCGTAATGCGCTGATGGCGGAGCAGGGGGATAAAGCGCTGGGCGGCAGCAGTCTGGGCACCTGGTTTGCACCAAACATTACCTCGGACGCGGTCAGCGGAACAGGTAACTGGAGCACCGATGAAATCGCCGGTTACCTGAAAACCGGTCATGCGCCGGGCAAGGCGCAGGCGGCAGGGCCGATGGCGGAAGCGATCGACCACAGCCTCAGCCATCTGAGCGACAGTGATTTGCAGGCGATTGCCGTGTGGCTGAAACAAACCACGCCGGTCAGTCAGCAAGGGCAGGCGAGGGCAGCGGACCAGTTCGGCTCACCGGCGAATTATGTCGATACTTTGCGTGGCGTTCCGCGTCCTGCTGATGCTGACAAAATGACCGGCTGGCAGGTGTATGACGGCTATTGCGCCAGTTGCCATCAGCCCGACGGGCGTGGCAGCAAGGATGGCGGCTTGCCATCGCTCATCAATAACACTGCGCTGGGGCATCTGAACAGCGACAATCTGGTGATGGCGATTTTGCACGGCGTACAGCGCGGCGCGGAAAGCAAAGACGTGGCGATGCCTGCGTTTGAGCATTTATTGTCAGATACGCAGGTGGCCACGCTGAGTAATCAGTTGTTGCAGCAGTTTGGTAACGATCAGGCGAGTGTGACGCCGCAGCGGGTGAAAGAACTGCGCGCTGGCGGTAAACCTTCGCCGTTGCTGGAGCTGGCGCACTGGGGAATGGGCATTGCAGGGCTGCTGGTTATCCTGCTGATTGCGCTGTTCTTTGTTCGCCGTCGCCGTCGTCATTAATCCAAACTGGCGCAGCGATAAAAAAGGCTGACATTCTGTGTCAGCCTTTTTCTTTTCAGGGCAGGAATTAAATGACTTTATGCGGACCGAAGCATTCGTAGTGAATATTCGCTTCGCTGATGTTCATCGCCAGCAACTGTTTGGCCGCGAACTGCATAAAGCCGACGGGACCGCACAGGTAGAAATGCATCGCCGGATCATTCAGCTGTTCGCTGACTTTGCTCAGATCCATCAGCCCCTGATACTGAAAGTCCTCTCCCGGCAAATCATTTGCCTGTGGCTGGTTATACCAGACATGGCTCTCCAGCTGCGGCAGGTTTTTCTGCGCGCTTTTCACTTCACCGGCAAACGCATGAACCGCGCCGTTTTCAGCCGCGTGCAGCCACTGAACAGGCGCATGATGTCCGCGTTCTGCCAGCGTATTGAGCATACCTAACATCGGCGTCTGACCGACACCGGCAGAAATCAGCGCGACCGGCGTGGTATCGCTGATATCCATAAAGAAATCGCCGTGCGGGGCTGCCAGATGAATGATGTCGCCCGGCTGCGCAAAGTGATGCAGGAAGTTTGATACCGCGCCCTGGCCTTCGCGTTTAACGGCAATGCGGTAGGTTTTACCGTTCGGTGCCTGCGTCAGGGAATACTGACGGATTTCCTGATTTTCCAGCGAGGCATCGCGGATATACACCGCCAGATATTGTCCCGGCTGGAAATCCACCACCGGCAATCCATCGACAGGTTCCAGCAGGAAAGAGGTGATCAGTTCACTTTGCGGTTGTTTTTCGGCGATGCGGAATTCACGCGTACCGCGCCAGCCACCGGTTTTTTCTGCGCTGTCCTGATAAATCTCTGCTTCACGGTTGATAAACACATTCGCCAGCACGCCGTAGGCTTTGCCCCACGCATCCAGCACTTCCTGACCCGGGCTTAACATTTCATCCAACGTTGCCAGCAGATGTTCGCCGACAATGTTGTATTGATCCGGCTGAATGGTAAAGCTGGTGTGCTTTTGCGCGATGCGCTCCACCGCAGGTAATAATGCCGCCAGATTTTCGATATTGGCGGCGTAAGCACAGATGGCATCAAACAGCGCCTGACGCTGATCGCCGTTGCGCTGGTTGCTCATATTGAAAATGTCTTTGAGCTCGGGATTGTGCTCGAACATGCGGTCATAGAAGTGCGCGGTCAGTTTCGGACCGGTCGCTGCAAGCAAAGGAATAGTGGATTTAACGGTAGCGATAGTGGCTGAATCAAGCATAGTGAACTCCGTGTCTTTGTCGATTTCATTAAACATGTATTTTAAATGCATCTTATATAAACCCACAATTTCTGTAAACACCCCTAAAGGGGTAAGGGCTTTTTAAGGTGAAGAGTGTGATGGAACAGTGCGATGGGGGCTGAGTCACAAAGCTGAAATTTGTACATGTTCAGATGAATATTTATCCCTTGATTACGGGGAGAGGTTCGCAGATCAAAGCCTTGCTGTATCTGGAGCCAATCGTTTGCCTAAAAACCTCAAACTGACCCTATCCGAAGGGCGCTTAAACATTTACACTGTTGCGCAGAACCCGGAAGGGGCTTTTATTTTTAGTTTGTTGAGTCAGGAGATGCGGATGTTAAAGCGTGAAATGAACATTGCCGATTATGATGCTGAGCTGTGGGCAGCAATGGAAAAAGAAGTTGTTCGTCAGGAAGAACATATCGAGCTGATTGCGTCAGAAAACTATACCAGCCCGCGTGTTATGCAGGCTCAGGGTTCGCAGCTGACCAACAAATATGCCGAAGGCTACCCGGGCAAACGTTATTACGGTGGTTGTGAGTACGTCGACATCGTTGAACAACTGGCTATCGACCGTGCAAAAGAGTTGTTCGGTGCAGATTTTGCTAACGTTCAGCCACACTCCGGCTCACAGGCGAACTTCGCGGTTTACACCGCACTGCTGCAACCAGGCGACACCATTCTGGGGATGAACCTCGGCCATGGCGGTCACCTGACGCACGGTTCACCGGTTAACCTGTCCGGTAAACTGTACAACGTGGTGCCTTACGGTATCGACGAAAGTGGCGACATCGATTATGACGACGTAAAACGTCAGGCCGAACTGCACAAACCAAAAATGATCATCGGCGGCTTCTCCGCGTTCTCCGGTATCGTTGACTGGGCAAAAATGCGTGAAATCGCCGACAGCGTTGGTGCTTACTTCTTCGTCGACATGGCACACGTTGCCGGTCTGATTGCTGCGGGCGTTTACCCGAACCCGGTTCCGCACGCGCACATCGTGACCACCACCACGCACAAAACGCTGGCTGGCCCACGCGGCGGTCTGATTCTGGCGAAAGGCGGTGATGAAGAGTTCTACAAAAAACTGAACTCCGCTGTCTTCCCTGGTGGTCAGGGCGGCCCGCTGATGCACGTGATTGCCGGTAAAGCGGTAGCACTGAAAGAAGCGATGGAACCTGAGTTCAAAACCTATCAGCAGCAAGTGGCTAAAAATGCTCAGGCAATGGTCGCTGTGGTTCTGGAACGTGGCTACAAAGTGGTTTCCGGCGGTACGCACAACCACCTGTTCCTGATGGATCTGGTTGATAAAAACCTGACCGGTAAAGAAGCCGATGCCGCACTGGGTCGCGCTAACATTACTGTGAACAAAAACAGCGTGCCTAACGATCCGAAGAGCCCGTTCGTGACTTCCGGCGTGCGTATCGGTACTCCGGCTATCACCCGTCGCGGCTTTAAAGAAGCTGAAGCGCGTGAACTGGCTGGCTGGATCTGCGACGTGCTGGACAACGTGAACGACGAAGGTACTATCGAACGCGTTAAACAGAAAGTTCTCGACATCTGTGCACGCTTCCCGGTTTACGCGTAATATTTGCGAAGCCGTAAAGCTGCTAAAACCCGCTCCGGCGGGTTTTTTTATAGGCATGTATCAGAATTTGTGAGCTGGCAGACATTACTGGAGTATGAAAGCGTCTGCGGATTGCTAGCGATTGTGAGCTTTGTCAAAGTATTGGCCTCACACCGGAGGATTTATGGAATTGCGTTCCACGCGCTGGCTTGCACTCAGTTATTTCACCTATTTTTTCAGTTACGGTATTTTTCTTCCCTTCTGGGGCTTATGGCTTAAAGGCGAGGGTATTTCCTCCGAAAGCATCGGCCTGTTGCTCGGCGCCGGTTTAGTCGCCCGTTTTCTTGGCACGTTAATCATTTCTCCCTCCATCAAAGACCCTTCGCATCTCATCACCGGTTTACGCATCCTCGCGTTGCTCACGCTGGCGTTTGCCGTCGGGTTCTGGTTTGGCAACGGCTGGGCGTGGCTGATGATCAACATTGCCGGTTTCAGCCTGTTCTTTGGTCCGCTGGTTCCGCTGACCGATGCGCTGGCCGGTACGCTGCAACGCCAGATCAATATGGATTACGGCAAAGTGCGCGTCTGGGGCTCGATTGCCTTTGTGATTGGCTCGGCGGTCACCGGTAAACTGGTGGAGGTCTACGGGCACAACGCGATCCTCTATACGCTGACCGCAGGCGTGGCAGCCATGTTGCTGGGCATGTTACTGCGCCCAAGCGTAAAACCGGTGGGAGAACCGCGGACCAGCGGTGCGCCGGCCATTTCGTGGAAAGCATTACTCGGCGAAAAACCGGTCTGGCGGTTCCTGTTATGCGTAACGTTATTACAGGGCGCACACGCCGCGTACTACGGTTTCAGCGCGATTTACTGGCAGGATATCGGGTATTCTTCGACCACCATCGGCTATTTATGGTCGCTGGGCGTGGTCGCTGAAGTGCTGGTCTTCACTTTCAGTAAACAGCTGTTCAGCCGCTGGTCGGCGCGCAATATGTTGCTGCTATCCGCCGTGTGTGGCGTGGTGCGCTGGGGCATGATGGGCGCCTTTACCGCATTGCCGTGGCTGATCGTGATTCAGATTTTGCACTGCGGTACCTTCACGGTTTGCCATCTGGCGGGGATGCGGTTTATCGCGGCGCGTCCGCGTGATCAGGTTATCCGCCTGCAATCGGTGTATTCCGCGCTGGCAATGGGCGGCGGTGTGGCGGTGATGACCATGGTGTCCGGCTTCCTGTTCGAACATCTGCACGCCGGATTGTTCTGGGTGATGGCGCTGCTGGTGGTGCCGGCGATTTTCCTGCGTCCGCAGGTCACGCCGTCAGCGCCGGATGTGTCAGCCAGCTAGGGGGCTTCGAGCAGCGAGCGGATACGTTTTCGCTGCTCTTTGGCCAGTGGCAGTTGCGTGTGGATCACCAGCGGATCGGCGTCGGTGCTGCGGGTGGCGTAAGGTGTGACAATCATCGCCACGCCGCTCGGGGCACCAAATTTATAGAAATCCGCCAGCGTCTGATATTTGATGTTCAGCGGCAGCAGCGTCGCCTCGCGGATTTGCTGTTCGACCGCTTCTTCCAGTTCAGGGTTATCATGCGTAAGCAGCAGAATTTGTTTCTCCTGCAAGGCGTTACCCTGCATCAGCCATGCGCCGAAGGTGATCGCTACTAATCCGATTTCATCCTCTGAAAGCGTAATCAGATATTCGTGCTCAAACCCCGCCAACGCCTCACGGGTGGTGCGCACCAGACGCGGATACATGCGGTTTACTTCTTCCTGCATCAGATTGTCGATGCCAATGCCGAAATGACAGCGTTCAATCGCCGGACCCAGATGGGCGAAAAGCTGGCCGACCAGCCCTTCGTAGCTGCTGAACTTCATCCCAGCGATGTCCTGAAAACGCGCCACCATATTTTCAATTTCTAACAGCAGGCGCTGATCTTCCGTCGAACCGGAACTCTGATAACTGTGGTTTTTCAGCATCCGTAACATCAGGGTGAAAAACTCACATTCGCAGTCATCCAGCAGGCCGTTACTGAGTTCCTGTAACTGGATAAAAAGTTCACGGGCGGCAGCATATTCGGGCTTTTCGCGCAGCCAGCGCCGCTGTTGTTCGGTAAAGCGTAAACCGGTCTGATCATTGTTCTGCCACAGACAGTATTGAAGACAAATCAGCATCAGCTGACGGTCATGACCGCTCAGCGGTTTGGATAATAACGTGCCGCAGTCTTCCAGCATCATGCCCAGAAGATCGGTGCGCAGTGCCGCCTTCGGGCAGGTCTGACCTTCGAAGGCGATGTGCAGCCAGGGGATAAAATGGCGGGAAACGAAGTCCGGTGAAATGCGTAATGTGCGGCGTAATCCCTGAAATAAACACAGCCGCTGGGCGAGGGAGTCACCCTGAATGCGGCATTCTTTTTCGCTGTATTGCAGCACATCAAGCTGATGGATGCGCTGAATTTCGCAGGTCACTTCTGCCAGATCGTCCCAGGTGGTGGCTAATCCGACGCCGTTAATTTCGCTGATGATCTCCAGCTGAACTGCCGTCAGCGGCGCGTACAGCATCAGCAACACGTGGCAGCGGCGTTGCGTAGCGGAAAGCGCTGGGGAGGGCTGTTTGTCTGGATTCATATCACCTGCCGGAAAGGTATCGCCTGAAATTATTAGTCAAGCATAGCAAAGCGAAAGCCCGCATTAGGGGGCGGAGATTGGGTTTTACTCCGGCTTACAACTCAGATCACAGATATTTTTGACGACCGCTTAAATGCACAGCAAAATAGTGTTACTTAGTAACAATATATGGCGCTGATATGGAAATGACGTTACACCAGGCCCGGAACCGGCCTTTTTCCCGTTACGGCAAATGGCTGGGAGTTGCGCTGTTCTGCCTGCCCGCCACGGTCATGGCGCACCCGCACAGTTTCATCGATATGCAGACGACGCTGGTGGCGAATGACACCTCGCTGACCGGGCTGAAAATGGTCTGGACGATGGACGAAATTACATCCGCAGATTTGCTGTACGACGCGCAGAACGCCAAACCCGGTTCAGATATCTGGAAAAAACTGGCGGCGGAAGTCATGGCGCGGGTGCTCAGTCAGCATTACTTCACTGACTTTTATCGCGAAGGTAAACCGGTTAAATATCTCGACTTGCCCAGCGAATATCAGCTGTCGCGTAAAGGCGATCAGGCGGTGCTGGAATTCGTGTTGCCGCTGGCGAAGCCTCAGGCTCTGGCCGGTAAACCGATGGAATTCTCTACCTTCGATCCTTCGTATTTTGTTGATATGACGTATAAGGATAAAACCGCACTGCATCTGCCGCCGGAACTGGAAAAACGTTGCACGCTGGCGCTGTTTACGCCCAAGCCTGATGCCTCGCTGCAAAACTACGCGCTGTCTCTCGATAAGGCTGATGCCCCGCCGGAAGATATGGATCTTGGTCAGCAATTTGCTCAGAAGGTCACGCTGGAATGTCATTAATCTCCACACCACCGAAAACACTGTCATGGCGCGATCTGTGGCCGCTGGCGATATTTCTGTTGCTGCTGGCGGGCGGCATTTTTCTTCTCATCCATTACTGGCCGAGGATTTTGCTGAGCAGCATTATCTGGCAGCGGGAATTGCATCAGGAACTGGCCGGGCTGTTGCGGCAGGTGAAAGAAAATCCGATGCAGTCGGGCATGACGCTGGCCGGTTTCAGCCTGATTTATGGCGTGATCCACGCCATCGGGCCGGGGCACGGTAAAATTGTCATCACCACCTATCTGGCAACCCATCCTTCGCGACTGAAAAGCAGCCTGAAACTGACGTTTGCCTCGGCGATAGTGCAGGGACTGGTGGCGATATTGCTGGTCAGCGTGGTGCTCGGTGTGCTGCAACTTTCCTCGCGTCAGCTGCATCAGAGCAGTTTCTGGATGGAGCGGGGCAGCTTCATTCTGGTGATGTTGCTCGGGTTATTGCTGTGCTGGCGTGCGCTGAAACGGGTGTGGCAGACGATAAAAAGTCTGCGTCCTGCGCCGGCAATGAAAATCCACAGCCTGTCGCCGATGGGCAGTGAAACACATGTCCACGATGAACATTGCGGCTGCGGACATCAGCATGTACCGAGCGATCAGCAACTTCAGGCGGGCGGCGATTTACGCACACAGATAGCGATAGTGCTGGCGATGGGATTACGCCCGTGCTCCGGTGCGATCATGGTGTTGCTGTTTTCCAAAGTGATTGGCGTGTACAGCTGGGGCGTGATTTCAGCCATTACGATGGCTATCGGCACCTCGCTCACCGTCTCGCTGATTGGCGTACTGGTGTTTTACAGCCGTGCGCTGGCGGTGAAACTGAGCGCAACCCGTACGCCTGCGGCCTGGCAGCGGATCACCTGGTCGCTGCTGGCGCTGACCGGCGGGATGGGATTGCTGGTGGCAGGAATATTGCTCTACAGCACCGGCGGCGGAGACGTTTCGCCAATCACCGGCGGACCTTTCCGGGGATAAGTTCCGGGGCGCAACCTCCAGGGGATAAAAAGCAGACATAAAAAAACGGACGCCCGAAAGGACGTCCGTTTTTCTTTGTATTTCTTTCTATCAATAACCGGCGAAATTAACGCTTCAGCGCTTCGCTCAGTTCATCACGCATGGTCATCAGAATACCTTTAACGACGCGTGGGTTGCCTGCAACGATGTTGCCAGACGAGAAGTGGTTATGGCCGCCAACGAAGTCAGTCACAACGCCGCCAGATTCACGAACCAGCAGTTCGCCACCGGCGAAATCCCAAGGCTTGAGGGCGATTTCGAAGAAACCATCAACGCGGCCAGCCGCCACGTAAGCCAGATCCAGCGCAGCAGAACCGGTGCGACGGAAATCTGCACATTCGGTGAACAGTTTGCCAACCACATTCATGTAGCTGGTCGCGTGTTGTTTTGCTTTGAACGGGAAGCCGGTCGCCAGAATGGTGCCGTCGAGATCTTTCGCGTTAGTACCGCGCAGACGATAACCGTTCAGCTGTGCGCCCTGACCACGGGTTGCGGTGAACAGTTCGTTACGCATTGGGTCGTAAACTACCGCGACTTCAGTGCGGCCTTTGATGCGCACGGCGATAGAAACAGCGAAGTGTGGGAAGCGTTTAACGAAGTTGGTGGTGCCATCCAGCGGGTCGATAATCCATTGTACGTCTTTGTCTTCGCCTTCCAGCTCGCCACACTCTTCACTGATGATGGTGTGTTTTGGATAGGATTTGCGAATGACATCGATAATCATGTGTTCTGCATCGCGGTCTACGTTGGTAACAAAATCGTTGGTACCTTTTTGTGTCGATTCTACAGAGTCTGGCGTTTCGTAATGTTTGGCAATCAGGTTACCGGCCTTGCGCGCAGCGCGCACGGCGATGGTGAGCATCGGATGCATGGATATCTTCCAACTAGGATGTTAAAGAACGGGAATACGGGAAACGGCGCGCAGTATAGCAGGGGTTCTGAAAATTAACTACCGTTGTGTTAGGCTGTTGTGATTTTCCGTCTGGCTAAGAGTTCCTATGCTGCCCAATATCCGCATTGTATTAGTAGAAACGTCTCACACTGGCAATATGGGCTCTACCGCCCGTGCCATGAAAACCATGGGTTTATCAAGTCTTTATCTGGTGAATCCGCTGGTAAAACCTGACTCTCAGGCTATCTCTTTGTCGGCCGGTGCCAGTGATGTCATCGGTAATGCGACGATTGTTGATACCCTCGACGAAGCGCTGGCCGGTTGTAGTCTGGTGATCGGCACCAGTGCGCGTTCCCGCACACTGCCGTGGCCGATGCTTGAGCCGCGTGAATGTGGTGAGCACAGTGCGAAAGCGGCACAAACTGCGCCGGTTGCGCTGGTGTTTGGCCGCGAACGCGTCGGGCTGACTAACGAAGAACTGCAAAAATGTAACTACCACGTGTGTATTCCGGCGAACCCTGAATACAGCTCGCTGAATCTGGCGATGGCCGTGCAGATTATTGCCTATGAAGTGCGCGTTGCGCATCTGGCGTTGCTGGAAGCGGCAAAACCGCAAATCGAATACGAAGAAACGCCGTATCCGCTGGTCGACGATCTCGAACGTTTCTATCAGCATCTGGAAAAAACCTTGCTGGAAACCGGCTTTATTCGTCAGGCTCATCCGGGTCAGGTGATGAGCAAATTACGCCGTCTGTTTACCCGTGCGCGTCCTGAATCTCAGGAATTAAACATCCTGCGCGGTATCCTGACGTCGATTGAAAAGACAAATAGCAACAAAGAATAAGCGAAGGGATTTGTTTATAAAAACAGTATTCAGTTTTTAATCAAAAGGTTATGTGTTGTTCGTGAATGACAAAATTAGTGCGAAATGGCCGGGTTTGTAATACTTGAGTAAAACAGTAGGTTAAATAGTTGACTGTTTTACTCGGGAATGGCAGACTCGTTTGCATGTTCCGCACTATTGAATTTTTAAGTCATTTTAAACAGGTAACCATGCTATGAGACTGACATCCAAAGGCCGTTATGCCGTGACCGCTATGCTCGACGTTGCACTGCATTCACAGGAAGGACCAGTACCACTGGCTGACATTTCTGAGCGTCAGGGTATTTCCCTTTCTTACCTGGAGCAGCTTTTCTCGCGCTTACGCAAAAATGGTCTGGTTGCCAGTGTTCGCGGTCCGGGCGGTGGTTATCTGTTAGGCAAAGATTCTGGCGATATCGCGGTAGGTGCAGTGATTACTGCCGTTGACGAATCTGTCGATGCGACGCGTTGTCAGGGTAAAGAAGGCTGCCAGAATGGCGAACGTTGCCTGACTCACACGTTGTGGCGTGATCTCAGCGAGCGCATCAGCGGCTTCCTGAACAACATTACACTGGCAGAGCTGGTCAACAACCAGGAAATCCTGGAAGTGGCCGACCGTCAGAACGGTGAAATTCGTCGTCAGCCGAATGGCCGCCAGATGGAAACTATCAACGTCAATCTTCGAGCCTAATCCCCGTCATCCTTCGCGCCGCCTCGGCGTTGGCTGCTGTCGCAAACCCCGGTCACATACTATTGTATGCCCCGGGGATTTGCTCCGTTGCCGCCTTGATGCGACACGAATGATTTAGGGGATGCATGTGAATTTTTACGTTACTAAAAGCCCGCGGAAATGCAGATTTCCGCGGGCTTTTGCTTTTCAGGCGTCAATTCTTACCGATTAGTGCCCGCAAAGTGTCATTTCCCTTTTAAGAATCTGTGAACCCGTTTTAAACTGGTTGTCGTTTTTTCAATTCTTTCGTTCGAAGCCGAACGCGCAGTCCGGAGCTTACCTGCCATGAAATTACCTATTTATCTCGATTATTCTGCTACCACGCCGGTTGATCCGCGTGTTGCGAAAATGATGATGCAGTGTTTAACACTCGACGGTACTTTCGGTAATCCGGCCTCCCGTTCTCACCGTTTTGGCTGGCAGGCCGAAGAGGCGGTGGATGTGGCGCGCAACCAGATTGCCGAGCTAATTAATGCCGACCCGCGTGAAATTGTCTTCACCTCTGGCGCGACAGAATCGGACAATCTGGCGATTAAAGGTGCCGCCCACGCGCAGCGTGAGAAAGGCAGACACATCATCACCAGCCAGACGGAGCACAAAGCGGTGCTGGACACCTGTGCTCAGCTGGAAACCGAAGGCTTCGACGTCACCTATTTAGCGCCTCAGGCTGACGGTTTTATCCCTCCAGCTATGATTGAAGCGGCACTGCGCCCGGACACCATTTTGGTATCCATCATGCAGGTAAATAATGAAATCGGCGTGGTACAGGATATTGCGACAATCGGTGAGCTGTGCCGCAGTCGTGGCATTCTTTTCCATGTGGATGCAACCCAGAGCGTGGGCAAGATTGCGATTGATGTCAGTGAGCTGAAAGTTGATCTGATGTCATTTTCCGCGCATAAAATCTACGGTCCGAAAGGGATTGGCGCGCTGTATGTCAGCCGTAAACCGAAAGTGCGGATAGACGCGCAAATCCACGGCGGCGGTCATGAGCGCGGTATGCGTTCAGGTACCTTGCCGGTGCATCAGATTGTCGGTATGGGCGAAGCGTATCGTATCGCCAAAGAGGAAATGACCACGGAAGTAGCGCGTCTGAGCGCATTGCGCGATCGGTTGTGGAAAGGCATTCAGCAGCTTGATCAGGTGTTTCTCAACGGTACGCCGAAACATGCCGCGCCAAACATTCTTAACGTCAGTTTTGCCGATGTTGAAGGTGAATCCCTGATTATGGCGCTGAAAGATTTGGCGGTGTCGTCCGGTTCTGCCTGTACGTCTGCCAGCCTTGAACCTTCCTACGTTTTGCGAGCCATAGGATTAAGCGAAGAGCTGGCACATGGCTCAATCCGTTTTTCCCTCGGGCGCTGGACAACGGAAGAAGAAATTGATTATGCGATTGCGCTGGTGGTGAAATCAGTCCGCCGCCTGCGTGAGTTGCCCCCTGTTTATACGAAATGAAGTGCCACCCGCCGAACGGGTGATTTGCCTGTCATTGATAATGAATATTCATTGAAGATAAAAACAATCAGGAGTCCTGTTATGAGTTCCGAAGTAACGACCAATGAAGCGATGTCCGTCTTCCTTTCCTCTGAGCCAGCTGATGCACGCTGGGGCGAAAAGGCAACACTGAGCACGGATTCCGCCGGTATGACCATTCACCTGAAAGACGGCGAGGCGCTGACGGCTATTTCCCGCGCTGCCCGCCGCATCGACGGTCAGGGCATTAAAAACGTCAAACTGGCGGGTGAAGGCTGGGATCTTGAAAACAGCTGGGCATTCTGGCAGGGCTTCCGTGGTCCGAAAGGCACACGCAATGTTGAATGGGCTGAACTGTCTGAAGATGACGCGAACACGCTGAAACAACGTCTGAAAATTATCGACTGGGTGCGTAACACCATCAATACTCCGGCAGAAGATTTGTCTCCTGAACAACTGGCGACCCGCGCCGTTGATCTGATGTGTGAATTTGGCAACGAAAAAGTCAGCTACCGCATCACCAAAGGCGACGATCTACGTCAGCAAAGTTACATGGGGATCCACACCGTCGGTCGTGGTTCTGACCGTCCGCCGGTCCTGCTGGCACTGGATTACAATCCGAGCGGCGACGCGGATGCCCCGGTTTATGCCTGTCTGGTCGGCAAAGGTATCACCTTCGATACCGGTGGTTACAGCCTGAAACCAAGCGCTTCCATGGATTCCATGAAAGCCGATATGGGCGGCGCAGCCACCCTGACTGGCGCACTGGCGCTGGCGGCGGCTAACGGCCTGAACAAGCGCGTGAAACTCTACCTGTGCTGCGCGGATAACATGGTCAGCGGCAACGCGCTTAAACTCGGCGATATCATCCGTTACCGTAACGGCAAAACCGTAGAAGTGATGAACACCGACGCCGAAGGCCGTCTGGTGCTGGCCGATGGCCTGATCGACGCGTCTGCGCAAAATCCTGAACTGATCATTGATGCGGCAACGCTGACGGGTGCGGCAAAAACGGCACTGGGCAACGATTACCACGCGCTGTTCAGCTTTGACGATGCACTGGCAGGTGAACTGCTGGAAAGCGCGAAAGCTGAACACGAACCGTTCTGGCGCCTGCCGCTGGAAGAGTTCCACCGTTCACATCTGCCGTCTAACTTTGCAGAGCTGAACAACATTGCCGGTCCTGCACACACTGCGGGCGCGAGCACGGCGGCGGCGTTCCTGTCTCATTTCGTCACTGAATATAAGAAAGGCTGGCTGCACATCGACTGTTCTGCGACTTATCGCAAAAGCGCAGCGGATCAGTGGTCTGCCGGTGCAACCGGTCTGGGTGTGCGTACCGTGGCTAACCTGTTGTTAGCTAAAGCGAAGTAAGTTTCAGAAAGCAATGCATACATGATGCACAACGGGGCGCTTAACGGCGCCCCGTTTTATACTACTACCGGAGTCAAGAATCATGAGTGTCCCACACGATCATCTTCCTGCTGGCGCGGCGGCTACTGACGGTGAAAACGAGCTGGAGCGTCTGCTTCGCCTGTCTGTCACCGCACCGGCATGGCGTCCGGCGTTTTATCAAACTTTGCTGGAATCCACCGTTTTTGTGCTGGGTGATGCAGGGCAGGATGACGCTGAAAAGCAGGGCAGTGTGGCGATCACCGCAGGCAGTGAACTGAATATTTTGCACTGGGAAAAGCAGGATGGCAGTTCGATTATTCCTTTCTTTTCTTCGGTTGATGTCCTGGAAAAAGCCAGTGCCGGTGAAAGCCCGGTTGAACAGGCATTTGTCGCGCTGCCTGCCCGTGTATTGTTTGAAATGACACAAGGGGAAGAATTGTTTCTGAATCCCAGGTCGGAATACGGCAAAGAATTCACCCCAAATGAAGTCACGCTGTTGCTGAGCAATGGCGGACTGAATGCGCCGTCGGAGCTGGTGCTGGATAAAGAAAGCCAGCTGCTGATTGGTCAGCCGGAGGAATATCCTTCCGCTATGATCGACGCGCTGACCACACTGTTCACGCAGAAAAAGCCGGTGCGCCGGGCCTTTATGGCACTGATCCATGATAAAGCCGTGGACGATCAGCCGAACCTGTTAATTGGTGTTGAGGCTGACGGTGATGAGCAGGAAATCGATGCGCTGATCCGCGAGGCGGGGAATGTGGCGAGCGAAACGTCACCCGATGATCGTCCGGTGGATTTCTGTATCGTTTCCGAAAAGGAGCGCGGTATCAGCCATTATCTGATCAGCCACACGCAGCCGTTCTACCAGCGCAAGTGGGGAAGCTGGTTACGGAACATTATTCCGTCGTCCGGTCAGGCATAAAATCAGGGGATAAAGCAGGGCAGAACGCCGTTTTGCCCTTGTTTTGTTTAAGGGAAATAGGCGGTTTAGGTTCGATAGTGAATCAATCACACATTTTTTTAATTAAATGTTGTGATTCGGGTAGGCAATCTTAACTTCGCTCCCTATAATCACCGCCATTTTACGGCAGGTATAACATTAAATTAACCGGCCCTACCTATAAAAGTCAGACAGAGGTTTTTTCATGACTATCGAACGTACTTTCTCCATCATCAAGCCAAACTCCGTAGCTAACAATGACATCGGTGCTATCTACGCACGTTTCGAACGCGCTGGTTTCACTATCATCGCGTCTAAAATGCTGAAACTGACTAAAGAACAAGCTGAAGGCTTCTACGCAGAACACAAGGGCCGTCCTTTCTTCGACGGTCTGGTTGAGTTCATGACTTCTGGCCCGATCATGGTTCAGGTTCTGGAAGGCGAAAACGCAGTTCAGCGTAACCGTGACATCATGGGCGCAACTAACCCGGACAACGCTCTGGCAGGCACCCTGCGTGCAGATTTCGCTGACAGCTTCACGGCTAATGCGGTTCACGGTTCTGACGCTGTAGAATCTGCACAACGCGAAATCGCTTATTTCTTCACCGAAAGCGAAATCTGCCCGCGTTAAGATTTTTGGGTGAGCTTTGCTGGAAGATGTGCCGCAAATTCGTAAGAATTTTGTAACAGGCGCCTACCAAACATGGCAACCGTGCCCTAAAATTTGTACAATGTTGCGCCCCGAATGAGCCAGCCTCTTCGGGGCGCAATTTATTTGCAGGCCGTCTGTTTGTACTGATTGCACTATATGTAAAAGATATATGTAAAAGATACATCCGGCTCTGCACTTCCAATACGCCATAACGTGTAACAACGAGGCCATTTTTTCATGTCAGAATTCAACACGCCCGAGCAAACCTTGTCTGAGACTACCCAAGCTTCCGCAGAAGCCGTCGCCGTTGTCGCGCCTGCTGCCGCAAAAATTAACCTTCTTGACCTTAACCGCAAACAAATGCGTGAGTTCTTCATCAACATGGGCGAAAAACCGTTCCGTGCTGATCAGGTCATGAAGTGGATGTACCACTACTGCAGCGATGATTTCGAGCAAATGACCGATATCAACAAAGTGCTGCGTGAAAAGCTGGCCCGCGTTGCCGAAATTCGTGCACCGGAAGTCGCTTCAGAACAACGTTCCACTGACGGCACCATCAAATGGGCCATTCAGGTAGGCGGACAACTGGTCGAAACCGTGTATATCCCGGACGGCGACCGTGCGACGCTTTGTGTTTCCTCTCAGGTTGGTTGTGCGCTGGAATGTACTTTCTGTTCCACGGCGCAACAGGGCTTTAACCGTAACCTGCGCGTGTCCGAAATTATCGGTCAGGTGTGGCGTGCGGCAAAAATTATCGGTGCCGCGAAAGTGGCCGGTACGCGTCCTATTACCAACGTGGTGATGATGGGCATGGGCGAACCTCTGCTGAACCTGAATAACGTGGTTCCGGCGATGGAAATCATGCTCGACGATTTCGGTTTTGGTCTGTCAAAACGTCGCGTAACGCTTTCCACATCAGGCGTCGTGCCTGCGCTGGATAAACTGGGCGATATGATTGACGTCGCACTGGCGATTTCCCTGCACGCGCCGAACGACACCATTCGTGACGAAATCGTGCCGATTAACCGCAAATACAATATCGATACCTTCCTGGCAGCGGTTGAGCGCTATATTGGTAAATCTAACGCCAACCAGGGGCGCGTCACCATCGAGTACGTTATGCTGGATCACATCAATGATGGCACCGAGCATGCGCACGAACTGGCAGAGCGTCTGAAAAACACGCCATGCAAGATTAACCTGATCCCATGGAACCCGTTCCCGGGCGCGCCGTATGGCCGCAGCTCCAACAGCCGTATCGATCGTTTCTCTAAAGTGCTGATGGATTATGGCTTTACAGTTATCGTGCGCAAAACACGTGGCGATGACATTGATGCCGCGTGTGGTCAGCTGGCCGGTGATGTTATCGACCGTACCAAACGTACATTGAAGAAAAAAATGGCAGGCGAGCAACAGATTTCCGTAAAAGCCGTCTGATCCCAATGGGCTTCGCCACGGTATTCCGTCGAAGCCCGCTGTTTTATTGTCGCTGGCAGGGTAAAGGGAATTAAGCATGACAATGAAGGGCAGTGTGAAAATGTTAATAGCTGCAGGCATGTCGGTGGCTTTGCTGGCAGGCTGTTCCAGTTCACCCAAGGAGTCGCAACCGGCCAGTGGCGCAGCACAAACGCGCCTGGAGTTGGGTATGGCTTACCTGAATCAGGGGAACATGGACGCGGCAAAACAGAATTTGCAGAAAGCCGTTGACGGTGCGCCGCAGGATTATCGGACGCAGCTGGGCATGGCGCTTTACGAGCAAAAAAACGGCAATCAGAAAGCCGCAGAAAGCCGCTACCAGCAGGCGCTGAAGCTGGCGCCGCAAAATGGGACGGTGTTAAATAATTACGGTGCGTTTTTGTGTAGTTTAGGGCAGTATGTACCGGCACAACAGCAGTTTAGCGCCGCAGCTAATGCGCCTGATTACGGTCAGGTTGCTGACAGTCTGGAAAATGCAGGCTACTGTTTTCTGAAGGCCAATCAGAATGAGGAAGCGCGAGTGTTACTGAGCCGGGCATTGAAAGTTGATCCCGATAAAGGCGCACCCTTGCTGACTGAGGCAACCAAAGAATTTGGGGAAGGGAACCGCGCTCAGGCGAAACTTTTACTGGATGTATATCAACATGTTCTGCCAGCCACCGCTGAGAGTCTCATGTTGCAAATTCGATTCGCTGCGTTAGCGGGCAATCCGGATAGCGTTCAACGCTACGGTAAGCAACTTGCGCGTAGTTATCCACAATCTAAACAGTACCAGCAGTTCTTAGCCAATGAATACTGAAGCCCCTCAAGAAAATAATGCAAAACTGACAACAGGCGAACGTCTGCGTCAGGCTCGTGAACAGTTAGGTCTTAGTCATCAGGCCGTTGCAGAACGCCTGTGTCTGAAAGTCTCGACTATTCGCCAAATTGAAGAAGAAACGACGCCGGCCGATCTTGCGCCGACTTTCCTGCGTGGTTATCTCCGTTCTTATGCCAAGCTGGTTCATGTACCTGAAGAAGAATTATTAGGTCTGATCGGCAAACAAGCGCCGATCAAAGTGCCTAAAGTGGCGTCAATGCAAGGGTTCTCTCTCGGTAAGTCTCGCAAAAAACGCGATGGCTGGCTGATGGGCTTTACCTGGCTGGTGGTGTTTGTCGTGATTGGCCTGACGGGGGCGTGGTGGTGGCAAAATCATCAGGCGCAGCAGCAGGAAATCGCCACCATGGCCGATCAGTCATCGGCACAGCTGAATCAGGATAACGGCCAGGGGCAGACCATTCCTCTGGGCGATAACGCAAATTCTGCACCGACCACAGACGATACGGCTTCTGAGCCAGCGACTGCTGCAAATGCACCGCAAGCACAGAACAGCATTCCGTTGAACACGGCACCGGCGGCGACCGCCAACAGTGCGCCAGCGACGACGACTGCGCCAGCTGAACAGGCACCTGCTGCCGTTTCTACCAGCCAGCCAGCAGCCACCGCTGAAAACGGTCTGCCAACCGGTGATGCACAAACTGCTGCGGCAGCGGCTGCGGATCCACAAGCGGTCACTTTTACCTTTAAAGCTGACTGCTGGTTCCAGATTGATGACGCGTCAGGCAAAACCCTGTTCAGCGGCATGAAGAAAGGCGGTGAAACCTTCAGCGTGAAGGGCACTGCGCCGTATAAACTGAAAATCGGTGCGCCGGGTGCAGTAGATATCCAGTTCCAGGGCAAACCGGTTGATTTAAGTCGTTTTGTAAAATCAAGCCGTGTTGCGCGCCTGACCTTAGCTGCCGAGTAATCGGCAGTTTGTCAGACGATTGCAACGATGGAGAGTGAAGTAATGCATAACCAGTCACCCATTACCCGTCGCAAATCAACCCGGATTTATGTCGGCAAGGTGCCTGTAGGTGACGGAGCACCGATTGCAGTGCAATCGATGACCAACACCCGCACCACAGATGTCGCGGCGACTGTCGCACAGATCAAATCACTGGAACGCGTGGGTGTCGATATTGTTCGCGTTTCTGTGCCTACGATGGATGCAGCAGAAGCATTCAAACTTATCAAACAGCAGGTTAATGTCCCGCTGGTCGCTGATATTCATTTCGATTACCGCATCGCCCTGCAGGTTGCAGAATATGGTGTAGATTGCCTGCGTATTAACCCGGGTAACATTGGTAACGAATCCCGCATCCGCTCCGTGGTGGATTGCGCGCGCGACAAAAATATTCCTATCCGTATCGGTGTGAACGGCGGCTCTCTGGAAAAAGACATCCAGGAAAAGTACGGCGAACCTACGCCGCAGGCGCTGCTGGAATCGGCGATGCGTCATGTCGATATTCTCGACCGTCTCAACTTTGACCAGTTTAAAGTCAGCGTTAAAGCATCTGACGTATTCCTGGCCGTTGAGTCATACCGTTTGCTGGCCAAACAGATTGTTCAGCCATTGCATCTGGGGATTACGGAAGCGGGTGGCCTGCGTGCAGGTTCCGTTAAATCGGCGATTGGCTTAGGGTTGCTGCTGTCTGAAGGCATCGGCGACACGCTGCGTATTTCGCTGGCGGCTGATCCGATTGAAGAAGTTAAGGTCGGCTTTGATATCCTCAAATCACTGCGTATACGTTCCCGTGGTATCAACTTTATTGCCTGCCCGACCTGTTCGCGTCAGGAGTTTGATGTCATCGGCACCGTGAATGCGCTGGAACAACGTCTGGAAGATATCATCACGCCAATGGACGTTTCGATTATCGGCTGTGTGGTTAACGGTCCGGGCGAAGCGCTGGTTTCCACTATGGGCGTGACCGGCGGTCATAACAAAAGCGGTTTCTACGAAGACGGTGTTCGTCAGAGAGAGCGCTTTGACAACAACGACATGATCGACCAGTTAGAAGCTAAAATTCGCGCCAAAGCAGCGCTGATGGATGAGAGTAAACGTATCGTTATCAATCATCTTGAAAAGTAACATCGGTTGCGGGTCATAATACTTATACCCAATAATTCGTGTTGCACAAAGGCGGCAATCGAACGAATCCCGATGAGCTTACTCAGGTAAGTGATTCGGATAAGTGAAGGCAGCTAACGCATCTGCGACTCGAAGAATGACGGGTATAGACCTGCATAATTATATTGAACCCGAATGGGGTAATGGCGTCTGTGCGTTGAACCACAGCCCATAAAGCCCCTATAATCGGGTTCATTTTTTATAAAACGATAGAGAACTGACGTGGCAAAGAATATCCAGGCCATTCGCGGCATGAACGACTACCTGCCAGAAGACACTGCACTGTGGCAACGCATCGAAGGTTCGTTGAAACAGGTGCTTGGCAGCTACGGCTACAATGAAATCCGTATGCCGATTGTAGAGCAGACCCCATTGTTTAAACGCGCTATCGGCGAAGTGACCGATGTCGTGGAAAAAGAAATGTATACCTTTGAAGACCGCAACGGTGAAAGCCTGACGCTGCGTCCGGAAGGTACGGCGGGCTGTGTGCGCGCCGGTATTGAACATGGTCTGCTGTACAATCAGGAACAGCGTCTGTGGTACATCGGTCCGATGTTCCGCTACGAGCGCCCGCAAAAAGGCCGCTATCGTCAGTTTAATCAGCTGGGTGTGGAAGTCTTTGGTCTGCAAGGCCCGGACGTTGATGCAGAATTAATCCTGCTGACAGCCCGCTGGTGGCGTGCGCTGGGGATTTCCGAACACGTCGCACTGGAACTGAACTCTATCGGTTCACTGGAAGCACGCGCCAACTATCGTGACGCGCTGGTGGCTTTCCTTGAACAGCATAAAGACAAGCTGGATGAAGACTGCAAACGTCGCATGTACAGCAATCCGCTGCGCGTTCTGGACTCTAAAAATCCGGACATTCAGGCGTTATTAAACGATGCACCGGAACTCGGTGATTATCTTGATGAAGAATCAAGAGAACACTTTGCAGGTCTGTGTGAACTTTTAGAACAGTCTGGTATCCCATATACGGTTAATCAGCGACTTGTGCGCGGTCTGGATTATTACAACCGCACCGTGTTCGAATGGGTAACTCACAGCTTAGGCTCGCAAGGTACTGTTTGTGCCGGTGGTCGTTACGACGGTCTGGTCGAACAACTGGGCGGTCGTGCAACGCCAGCCGTCGGTTTTGCGATGGGACTGGAGCGTCTGGTATTACTGGTTCAGGCCGTAAACCCGGACTTCAAAGCACCGGCAACTGTTGACGCTTACGTGATTTCTTTCGGTGCCGGAACGCAAAGCGCGGCCATGCAACTGGCTGAAAAATTGCGTGACGCGCTGCCTGAGCTGAAAGTAATGACTAACTACGGTGGTGGTAACTTCAAAAAGCAATTCGCCCGTGCAGATAAATGGGGTGCGCGCGTTGCCCTGGTATTAGGCGAAGATGAAGTTGCTAATCAGCAGGTTGTAGTAAAAGACCTGCAAAGTGGAACGCAAGAAACGCTGGCGCAGAGCGAAATCGCCGCGCGTCTGGCTTCGATGTTGGGTTAAGGAGAAGGACACTGTGGAAGTCTACACCACTGAGAATGAACAGGTTGATGCTGTACGTCGCTTCTTTGCCGAAAATGGTAAAGCGCTGGCCATCGGCGTTGTTCTGGGTATTGCAGCCCTGGGCGGCTGGCGTTTCTGGCAGAGTCACCAGGACACAGCCCTGACGGAAGCTTCTGCGTCTTTCCAGAAAGCGAATCAGTCGATGACGGGTAATAATGCGCAAGGCGTGGCCAGTCTCGAGAAGTTTGCTCAGAGCAATGACAATAATTACGGGGTGTTTGCTGCCCTGCAACTGGCTGATCATTTCGTTGAGACCAAAGATTTCGCGAATGCTGAAAAGCAGTTAGTCCAGGCGCAAGGTCAGGCTAAAGAAGACAATTTACGTTCGCTGGTGAATTTACGTCTGGCTCGTATCCAGATGCAGCAAGGCAAATTTGATGATGCACTCAAAACGTTAGATGGCGTGAAGGGTGAAGGCTGGGCGGCTATGCAGCAAGGCATCCGTGGTGATGTTTTGCTTGCGAAAGGCGATGCAAAAGGCGCACGTGAAGCTTACAGCAAAGGACTCGATTCTAAACCCTCTCAAACGCTGCAAACTATGCTGCGTATGAAATTGAACAACTTAGCCAGCTAAGGGGAACCCCGATGCAATTGCGTAAAACACTCTTGGTAGGATGGGTTTCAGTTGCCCTGCTGAGTGGCTGTTCATTGTTTAACAGCGAAGAAGACGTGGTAAAAATGTCTCCGCTGCCAAAAGTTGAGAATCAATTTACTCCGACCAAAGTCTGGAGCAAATCCGTAGGCGACGGTGTAGGCGATTTCTACTCCAACCTGCGTCCGGCCTGGCAGGACAGCACTATTTATGCTGCTGATCGTTTTGGTGTGGTTAAAGCACTCGACGCTGACAGCGGTAAAGAAAAATGGAGCGTGAATCTGTCTCAAAAGACCGGCTTCCTCTCCCGTAATATTTCAGCACAACTTTCTGGCGGCCTGACGGTCTCCGGTAGCCATGTGTATGTCGGCAGCGAGAAAGCAGTGGTGTACGCATTGAACACCACTGACGGCACTGTGGCATGGCAGACTAAAGTCGCTGGTGAAGCGCTTTCCCGTCCTGTCGTCAGCGATGGTCTGGTGCTGGTGCATACCGGCAACGGTATGTTGCAGGGGCTGAGTGAGTCCGATGGTACTATCCAGTGGACAGCTAACCTCGATATGCCAACGCTTTCCCTGCGTGGCGAATCGGCTCCGGCCGTGGCGTTTGGTGCGGCTATCGTCGGTGGTGACAACGGTCGTGTCAGCGCAGTGCTGATGAAAGAAGGCCAGTTGATCTGGCAACAACGTATCTCTCAGACTACCGGTACAACTGAAATTGACCGTCTAAGCGATGTGGATACCACACCGGTTATCGTTGATGGCATTGTGTATGCACTGGCCTATAACGGCAACCTGGTGGCGATGGATCTTCGTTCTGGTCAGATCATGTGGAAACGTGATGTGGGTTCAGTCAACGACATCATCGTTGATGGCGGCCGTATCTATATGGTTGACCAGGATGACCGCGTGATGGCGCTTGATACCCAGGGCGGTGTCAGCGTGTGGCGTCAGAGTGAATTATTGCACCGTAACCTGACAGCCCCGGTGTTGTATAATGGTTACATTGTGGTCGGTGATTCCGAAGGTTATCTGCACTGGATTAACACCACAGACGGTCGCTTTGTGGCTCAGCAGAAAGTCGACAGTGATGGCTTCCTGAGCGGACCGATTGTGGCCAGTGACAAGCTGGTCGTGCAGGCGAAAGGTGGCGAAGTTTACTCCTTCACCCGCTAATATCGCCACCTGCGTCAGGCTCTGAGATCGGTTGATCCCGGGCTTTAAAACGGCTCCTGAATTGCTCAGGGGCCGTTTCGTATTCTGAAATCTACGTAACGGATATAAACCGATTACGCTGTAACAATTTGAATTATAGTGGTTTGTATTGAAATTCTGCAGGCCCGCTATTTGCGTTTTGCACCATATTAAAAAAACTGAGGCTTCAAAATGATACCTGTCGTTGCGCTTGTAGGGCGCCCGAATGTGGGTAAATCCACTTTATTTAACCGCTTGACCAAAACGCGTGACGCGTTGGTTGCGGATTTCCCGGGGCTTACGCGTGACCGCAAGTATGGTCGTGCCGAAATTGAGGGTAATGAATTCATCATCGTGGATACCGGCGGTATCGACGGTACCGAAGACGGCGTTGAAACCCGCATGGCGGGGCAGTCTCTGCTCGCTATCGAAGAAGCGGATATCGTGCTGTTCATGGTCGATGCCCGTGCGGGCCTGATGCCTGCCGATCAGGGCATTGCCCAGTATCTGCGCAGCCGTGAAAAAGCCACTTTCCTGGTCGCCAACAAAACTGATGGTTTGGATCCGGACAGCGCCACCGGCGATTTCTACTCGCTGGGCCTTGGCGAAGTCTATGCCATCGCCGCATCTCACGGTCGTGGCGTCACGCAGCTTATCGAACACGTTCTGATTCCGTTCGTGGGCGAAAAGCCGGAAGAAGTCGAACTCACCGAAGAAGAGGCGAATGCCGCTTACTGGGCTGAGCAGGAAGGCACCGGCGATGAAATTCCTGAAGACGTGGAAGACGATTTCGACCCGCAGTCTCTGCCAATCAAACTGGCTATCGTGGGGCGTCCGAACGTAGGTAAGTCCACACTGACTAACCGTATTCTGGGCGAAGAGCGCGTCGTGGTATACGACATGCCGGGCACGACCCGTGACAGTATTTATATCCCGATGGTGCGTGACGAGCGTGAATACGTTCTGATTGATACCGCCGGTGTGCGTAAGCGCGGAAAAGTGACTGAAACCGTTGAGAAATTCTCGGTAATCAAAACCTTGCAGGCGATTGAAGACGCCAACGTGGTGATGCTGGTCATCGATGCCCGCGAAGGTATTTCCGATCAGGATCTCTCGCTGTTAGGTTTCATCCTCAATAGCGGGCGCTCACTGGTGATTGTCGTCAACAAGTGGGACGGCATGAACGAAGAAGCGCGTGCGCAGGTGAAAGACCAGCTGGAACTGCGCCTTGGTTTCGTCGATTTCGCGCGTATTCACTTCATCTCTGCCCTGCACGGCAGCGGCGTAGGTAACCTGTTTGAATCCGTGAACGAAGCCTATACCTGTGCCACCACGCGTGTAAGCACTTCCTTACTGACCCGTATCATGCAGATGGCCGCTGACGATCACCAGCCACCGCTGGTTAACGGTCGTCGCGTTAAGCTGAAATATGCTCACGCCGGGGGTTATAACCCGCCAATCGTGGTTATCCACGGTAACCAGGTAAAAGATCTGGCAGATTCCTACAAACGCTATCTGATGAACTATTTCCGCCGTTCACTGAAAGTGATGGGTACGCCAATCCGCATCCAGTTCAAAGAAGGTGAGAACCCGTATGAAGGCAAGAAAAACTCGCTTTCTCCTCACCAGCAGCGTAAGCGCCGACGTCTGATGCAGCACCTGAAAAACAAATCCTAAACGAATGGGGTGCATGAAAATGTACCCCATTTTTTTGTCTTCATTTTCCCGCAAGGAGCTGGCTGGATGTTCTGGCAGACCTGGAGTTTTGCGTTTGGCGTTACGGTTCCCAATTTATTGATCTTGCTGCTGGGCGTGTTTTTACGCCGCACTGGCCTGATGGATGACAGTTTTAACGAAAAAGCCAGCCGTCTGGTATTCAATATCGCCTTACCTTGCCTGCTTTTTTTTAGCGTGGCACAAGGGCATGATTCCTCGGGTTCTAACTTGCCGCTCGCCATTTATGGCGGACTTGGTACCGTCGTGACTTTTTTGCTGCTGGAACTGGTGGCGATTAAGTTGGTAAAAGATCCGCGTGAGCGCGGAATTTTTGTACAGGGCGGGTTTCGAGCGAATACCGGTATTGCCGGGCTGGCTTATGCGTCGCTGGCGTTTGGCAGCGAGGGTATTGCGCTGGGGTCGATGTATCTGGCGGTCACAGTGATCCTCTTCAACGTGCTGTCCGTGATTACGCTGACCCGCAGCCTGAAAGGCGGGCAGGGCAAACGTATCGGCCTTAAACCCATCATGCATGGCATCGTCACTAATCCGCTGATTATCGGACTGGTGCTCGGGCTGGCGTTTCAGTACAGCCATTTACCGATGCCCGCGACGATTGCCAGTACCGGGGATTTTATTTCAGGTATGGCGCTGCCGCTGGCGATGTTGTGTGCCGGGGCAAGTCTTGACTGGAAAGTGATGTTCCGCAGCTCAAACGTGGCGGCCTGGTCTTCAGCCTCACGCGTGATATTTGTTCCCGCGCTGATGACTTTCGGTGCATGGCTGTTTGGCTTTCGCGATGCGGCGCTCGGCGTTATATTTCTCTTTTCCTGTACACCCACTGCGGCGGGCAGCTATGTCATGACCCGTGCGATGGGCGGTAATGCTACGCTGGCGGCCAATATTATTGCCGTCACGACGCTGGGATCATTTTTCACGACGGCTCTGGGTCTGTATTTACTGCGGACGCTGGGCGTCATATAGAGGGGAAGTACGATGGATGCGCTCTGTCCGGTTTGCGGCCAGCCGATGAGCTGGGTAAGCGGTCACTTTCATTGTGATGCGTGCCATACCGATTATCAGCAAACGGCATTATGCCCGGATTGTCAGCAACCGTTGCAGGAACTGAAAGCCTGCGGCGCGGTGGATTATTTCTGCCAAAACGGGCACGGAATGATTTCTAAAAAACGGGTAACGTTTACCTATTCACCCTGTTGACCCTATTCGCAAGAGTGACCGTCGGGCGGAGCCTGTTTCCATAAATCCACCAGTTCCTCGGGAGTCTCGGTTTCGGGAATAATCACCACCAGACTGGCGGAATGCTCTGCCGACGCGTAATAAATCTCGAGACGGAAATAACGCTGGTCACCCCGACCGGCGTTTTCTTTTTCCTGAGCATAAGGCAGAGCTTTGTTGATGAGCTGGCAAATTTCCCGCCGTTTGTCATCACTCATACCTGAAAGCTCAACCCGTCGCGGTCCGCTGAGTTTGGGGATAAAAGCAACCCCTCCCTCACGGTAGATTTCAATTACCGTATTACTTTCCAGCGAATCTAAAGGTTTCATTTACATCACTCCAACCTGCTCCCAGGCTTCACGAACGGCTTGTGCGACTGAATCGTCAAAGCGTTTGCCCGCGTTTTTGACAGTGAGCTGAGCGAAGGCGACAAAGTCAGCATCTTTCGACAGGGATTTATCGCAGACCGTGTCATACCAGACGTAACCCGCACGTTCCCAAGCGTTACCTCCCAGTTTAGTGGCCGCCAGATAAAATGCGCGGTTAGGGATCCCCGAATTGATATGTACACCGCCGTTATCGTCACGGGTATTCACATAGCCTTTCATGTCGGCAGGCTGCGGATCTTTGCCGAGTAACGGATCGTCATAGGCCGTACCGGGGTGGGACATCGAACGCAGGCCGGTTCCATGAATGCCTTTTGCCAGCAAACCTTCACCAATGATCCAGTCCGCTTTATCGGCGGTTTGCCTGAGATGGAACTGCTTCACCAGCGAGCCAAACACGTCTGACAGGGATTCATTGAGCGCTCCCGATTGTCCGTTATAGTTCAGACCGGCTTCAGATTCCGTCACACCGTGGGAAAGTTCGTGTCCCACCACATCAATGGCGATAGTGAAGCGGTTGAAGATTTCCCCGTCGCCGTCACCAAACACCATCTGCTGACCGTTCCAGAAAGCATTCTGATAGCCTTTGTCGTAGTGAACCGTGCCTAGCAAAGCCAGCCCTTTGCCGTCTAGTGAGTTGCGTTGGTACGCCTGCCAGAAGAAATCATAGGTCACACCAAGATAGTCATAGGCTTCATCAACAGATACATCGCCGTTACTGGCCTGACCTTCTTTACGAACCGATTCACCGGGCAGGTGCGTGGTGTTTTTGGCATCGTAAATATCACGCTCAACCTGACCCGCTTTGGCAGTCACAATCTTCTGCGGTTTCGCATAAGGCTGCGCCATTAATGTATTGATGTGGACCAGAGTCTGTTTCGCGCAACGGCGCTGAGGTTCTGAGCCGTGCTCAATAATGCGGTTGAGCATGTATGGCGGGATAACGCTGTTGTAACGCTTCGCTGAACTGTGATTCATCGTGAATCTCCTTATCAAGGGGCACCCGAAGGTGAAGGCAAGGTGTTCTGACCGACTGATACTGAAAGACGGCTAATGATTAGTCATCAATGGTCAGTATAGGACTGTCGGGCGATTCGTCTGTTAAAGATGAGATTTATCTGTCCGGCTGCGGGTCATACAACGTGTGCGGATGACAGGTCACGGCGCGTCCGCTGGCTTTTCTGACTGACTCGCGCACCACCAGTTTTCCCTGTAAAAGCTGGGTGGTGTGGGGCGCATCGGGCCGCAACATCCGTCGTTGCAAAAGGGAAATAGCTTCAGCGCCCAGTTCATCGCGGGGCACATGCACCGCCGTCAGCGGTACGTCATGAATTTCTGCCAGATTGAATCCGTCGGTGCTGATCACACTGATATCGTCGGGTACAGAGAAACCTCGCTTTGCCAGCGCGGCGACTACGCCGGAAGCCATAAAATCCCCACCGGCCAGGATCGCCGTTGGCATCGGCTGGCCGGGCGGTAAACCATCGAGGTATTCCAGTAATGTCTGTTCGCTTTCCTGCGCGCCGAATCCTGAGGTATTCAGCAAATGCTGGCTGTCACTGAAAGTCAGATGATGGCGGGCGAACGCCTGTCTGATGCCGGTCAGGCGCAGTTCCATCGTATGACGACGCAGGCATTGTACGGTCACGATGTGGTTATGCCCCTGAGAAAACAGGTAGTCGCAGGCGAAATCGCCCATCGTCTGATGGTCCGGGCTGACGCTGTCATGGCGCATGTGCCGGTCATGGCAATTGACCAGCACGCACGGCTTGCCCATTTCGGCCGCCAGCTGATGAATATGCGGGTCGTCTATACCGACCAGCAATATGGCTTCGGTCTGAGGATCGGTCATTTTGGTGATGAACAGCGCGGCGTCGGCGTTTTCCTCCTCCAGCGCGCAGTAGCGGACACGCACTTCATGATGGGCAGTGGCAGCCAGAATGCCCTGGATCACCTTGTAGTAAAAAATATCGCTGCGTACATCAAAAGCGCGGGCGGGGGCGAAAATCAAAATGTTATTGAGCATCAGCCTGCCGGTGGAAAGACCATTGAGCACGCCCTGAGATTTGGCACACTCAAGCACGCTGTCGCGCGCCTTGCTGCTGGTGTTATTTTTCCCGGCTAAAACACGTGAAACGGTACTGATCGACAGCCCTGTCTGGTCGGCAATTTGCTGGATATTTAACTTTCCTTTCAAACTGTGATCTCCTTCAAAATCGTCCATGCAAAATTTTTCATATCAGAAGATGTGCTGCCTGTGAGCTTTTATCCTCCCTGACTTCCTCCTGCAGTTATAGCGTGAAAGCTTTTGCAAAAAATCACGTTTCACTCACAAATCCAGCTGCCTACTCTGCAGAAGTACCTCACATAACACATCATCTGCGGCCAGGCCGACGGGTGGGAGAGCGGACATGACAATTCAAATAAATACCGGGACGGCTGCGGTTGTACAACGCAGGAAAATAAAAGCCTTACGCTGGTGGATGCTGGCGCTGTTTCTCCTTGGCGTGACGGTGAACTATGTCACGCGAAATTCTCTGGGTCTGCTGGCGGCTGAACTGAAAACCAGCCTGAACATGACCACTGAACAATATTCTTACATCGTTGCGGCATTTCAGGCGGCATACACCATCTTCCAGCCTTTATGCGGCTGGCTGATTGACGTGATCGGCCTGAAGCTGGGCTTTCTCATTTGTGCCTCAATCTGGGCGGTAGTTTGCATGATGCACGCGGGTGCCGGCAGCTGGATCCAGCTTGCCGTTCTGCGCTTCTTTATGGGCAGCGCCGAGGCGGCGGCCACACCGGCCAACGCAAAAGCGATTTCTGACTGGTTTCCGCGTAAGGACGTCCGGTTGCTGCAGGCTGGGCGGGCGTAGGCTTCTCGATTGGTGCCATGCTGGCACCGCCGATTATTCTGGTCGCACATGTGTCATTTGGCTGGCGCGGAGCGTTCCTGTTCTGCGGTGTGCTGTCAATGCTGTGGGTTCTGTTGTGGTGGAAGTTCTACCATTCACCGGAAACGCATCCGAACTTAAGCAAAGATGAACTGGCGCTGATCCGTTCCGATAACGAACCGCAACAAACGCGACTGCCGTTTATCAAATCACTGAAAATCGTTTGTAAAAACAAGAAATTCTACGGTATCGCCATTCCGGCATTTCTGGCCGAACCCGCATGGGCTGTATTCAGTTTCTGGGTGCCGCTGTATCTCGCCAACGAACGCGGGATGGACTTAAAACACATCGTGATGTTTGCCTGGCTGCCGTTCCTGGCCGCCGATCTGGGCAGTATTGCCAGCGGCTATCTCACCACGCTATACCGCAAAGTGTTTGGTTGCACACGCATCAACTCCATTGTCGCCAGTTCTGTTACCGGCGCATTCATGATGCTGTCGCTGGCGCTGGTCGCCGTCACGCAAAGCCCGTACGCCGCCATTGCCCTGATCTCCATCGGCGGATTCGGTCATCAGGTGATTTCCTGCATGTTAAGCGCGGTCGTGGTGGAGACATTCGATAAAAGTCAGGTAGCGACGGTCAACGGTATGCGCGGTTCTTCCGCATGGATCGCCAGCTTCCTGTTTTCACTGTTGATCGGCGCAGTTGCCGACAAAATGGGTTTCAATCCGCTGTTTATCGCGATGGGTTTCTTTGATTTGATTGGCGCAGTCTTCCTGATTGCCCTGATCGCTGAACGCCGCAATCCGGCAAAAAGGGAGAGTGTATGAAGACGTTAAAACACTGGGAGCTTGCCGGGCAGGATGATGCAGGCGTGGATTTGCGCGTTGATGGCAAACATCTGTTTTCTCTGCGTGTACTGGAACAAGGTTTAGTCCGCGTATTCATTCAGCGCAACGGAGAACTGGCGCTGGATCGTACCTGGAGCATCGCACCCCAAAATAGTACCGCACCCCTGAACGATGTGCCCTGGGAAGGGCGTGACCGTTTGAGCAACGAAGGCTTTTCATTGCCGGGCTATCAGCTGGAACAAAGTGATGACCGTCTGACAGTGACCACTGACGCGCTACGTGTCACTGTTCATCAGCCATTGTGGCTGGAATGGGAATACAAAAACGAGGCGGGTGTCTGGCAACCGCTGGTGAAAGATCGCAAAACCGGCGCGTATATGCTCGGCGTGAAAAACGACGCGTCGGCGCACTATCAGCTGCGTGAACCGCAGGATGGCGTGTACGGACTGGGAGAGAAAGCCGGCGATCTGAACCGCAGCGGTCGTCGTTTCGAAATGCGTAATCTGGATGCCATGGGCTATAACGCTGCCAGCACCGATCCGCTGTACAAACATATTCCGTTTACAATGACGCGCCGCAATGAAGTGAGTTTTGGCGTTTTCTACGACAATCTCAGCAATGTCTGGCTTGATCTCGGCAATGAACTGGATAATTACCATCTGCCCTATCGTCGTTTCAGTGCTGAAGCGGGCGATCTGGATTACTACCTGTTCATCGGGCCGACGTCTCTGGGAGTCACCAAAAAGCTGGTCCGCCTGACCGGTAAAACCACTTTCGGGCCGAAATGGAGTCTCGGTTACAGCGGCTCTACCATGTATTACACCGATGCGCCGGACGCCCAGCAGCAACTGATGAAATTCATCACGCTGTGTCAGCAACATGAAATTCCCTGCGATTCCTTCCAGCTTTCATCGGGTTACACCTCGATCGGCAACAAGCGTTACGTGTTCAACTGGAACTACGACAAAGTGCCGGAACCGGAAGTGATGTCAAAGGCATTTCTTGACGCCGGTATTCGTCTCGCAGCTAACATCAAACCGTGTCTGTTGCAGGATCACCCGCAATACGGGCAGGTGGCGGAACAGGGGTTGTTTATCCGCGACAGCGAAGACAACGTACCGGAACGTTCTGTTTTCTGGGACGACGAAGGGTCGCACCTCGATTTCACCCATCCTTCTGCCGTGCGCTGGTGGCAGAAAGGCGTGACGCAACAGTTGCTGGAAAAAGGCATCGGTTCGACGTGGAATGATAATAACGAATACGAAGTCTGGGACAGCGATGCGCGTTGCCACGGTTTCGGCAAGTCTATCGCCATCAAACATATCCGTCCGGTGATGCCGTTGCTGATGATGCGGGCGTCTTTTGAAGCGCAGCAACGTTTTGCACCGGAAACCCGCCCGTATCTTATTTCACGTTCCGGTTGCGCCGGGATGCAGCGTTATGTGCAAACGTGGAGCGGTGATAACCGCACTAACTGGCAGACGCTGCGCTACAACACGCGCATGGGCATCGGCATGAGTTTATCCGGTTTGTATAACGTCGGGCATGATGTTGGCGGATTCTCAGGGGATAAGCCGGATGCTGAACTGTTTGTCCGTTGGGTGCAAAACGGCGTGATGCATCCGCGTTTCACCATTCACTCCTGGAATGACGATCACACCGTTAATGAGCCGTGGATGTATCCGCAGGTGACGCCGCTTATTCGCGACGCTATTCGTCTGCGATACCGTCTGCTGCCGTATTTCTACACCTTGCTTTGGCAGGCTCATGCGGATGACGAGCCGATGCTGCGCCCGACATTCCTTGATCACGAGCACGACAAAAACACCTTCGCGGAAACCGACGATTTCCTGATGGGACGTGATTTACTTGTCGCCAGCGTGGTGGATGAAGGGCTGCGTGAACGGAATATTTACCTGCCAGATAACGGCATTGGCTGGTGCGATTTCTATACCGGCGAATGGTTTGCGGGTGGCCAGACCATCATCCTCGACGCACCACTGGACAGATTGCCGCTGCTGGTTCGCGCGGGCGCTGCACTGCCGCAATCATGCCGTCTCGCACATGTTGATGCCAGCAAAGATGCACTGCGTGAATTGCATGTGTATCCGGCTCCGGGTCAGGCGACCTCATCCGGCATGTTGTTTGAGGACGACGGCGAAAGCCATCGCTGGGAGCAGAATCATGCGCTGTGGCTCAACTGGGATATTTGCAGTGACGAGCAGCGAATCAATATTACGCTGACGCAGCGCGGCGATTTCAAACCTGCCTGGAAAACGCTGGATATCGTGTTGCCGGAAGGTGAAACGCGCGAAGTGTTGGTCAATGGTGTGAAGACAAAGAGCTATAATCTGTAAGCTTTTCAATCTCCTCTCCCCGTAAAGGGACCGATGGTTTTTTAGCTCCTCCCCCTGCGAAGGGGGAGGCGGGGAGGGGGTTTCAAACCCAACGCTTATTTAACCGCACGTTTCCGCGCTTTCTTCTCTACAACGATCGATTTCACTTCACTTTCAATCCAGCCATCGGCCAGACGTGTTTTCAGTGTTTCGCCCGGAGCGGTCTGCGTGGTCTTCTTCAGCAACGCGCCTTGTGGCGTCGTCGTCACGCTATAACCACGGGCGAGGGTCGCCAGCGGACTGACGCCTTCCAATTGTGTACAGGCGGTACCAAAACGCTGACGGCTTTCGGTCAGCAGCGATGACATCGCCTGTTGCAGCCGGTACTGAAGCTGCTGAACCCGTTGCTGAGCACGGTGAATGCGCGGCTGTGGCTGCTGTTGCGTCAGGCGTTGCTGCAAACGATCGGTGCGGCGCAGCATCTGGCGCAGCTGGTTTTGCATGGCTTCATCAAGACGACGCCGCAATTTGAACAAGGCGGTTTGCTGACGCGCCAGACGTAAATGTGGATGCTGTTGTTGCAGCCGGTGATTCAGACGCGTGAAGCGCTGCGTCAGTTGCGCGAGATAATAATCCATCGCCATTTCGAGGCGCTGCTGCTGTGACTGGATCTGGCGCAGCAGTTCCAGCTGATTACGGCTGATCAGCTCGGCGGCGGCAGACGGCGTCGGTGCGCGCAAATCCGCGACAAAATCAGCAATCGTCACATCGGTTTCGTGGCCGACGGCGCTGACGATCGGAATGCGGCTGGCAAAAATTGCCCGTGCCACACGCTCATCGTTAAAGCTCCACAAATCTTCCAGCGAACCACCGCCGCGTCCGACAATCAGCACATCCACTTCTTCGCGGGCGTTAGCTAACTGAATGGCACGGACAATCTGGCCCGGCGCATCTGCGCCCTGAACGGACGTCGGATAGATAATGACGGGCAACGACGGGTCACGACGCTTTAAGACATTCAGGACGTCATGCAGCGCAGCGCCGCTGCCGGAAGTAATCACCCCCACGCATTTAGCGGGCGAGGGCAGCGGTTGTTTAAACTGCGCATCAAACAGACCTTCGGCGGCCAGTTGTTGTTTCAGTAAATCGAATTTCTGCTGTAACAGACCGTCGCCCGCTTCCTGCATGCTTTCTGCAATCAGCTGATAATCGCCACGCGGTTCGTACAACGTAATCGTCGCGCGTACCAAAACCTGCTGGCCGTTTTGCGGACGGAACGTCGTGCGGCGGTTGGAATTGCGGAACATCGCGCATTTGACCTGCGCACGGTCATCTTTGAGCGTGAAATACCAGTGGCCGGAGGAAGGCTGAGAGAAGTTTGAAATCTCACCGGAGAGCCAGACCTGACCCATTTCGTTTTCCAGCAACTGTCGGACCGTCTGATTGAGGCGGCTTACGGTAAAAATAGGAGGCGAAGAAGGTAGCGACATGTGATCCAGATCAAATTCAAAAACAGAGACTTAATCGAACGATACTACATGCCCCCAAAAGGTAATCAAGAAGTTTTTGAAATAGTTCTGGTCGAAATGCCTACTCACCTGTATACTCCCGCTGCAATATTTTATCTTTTCCGCATCCACCTTGGTGAGATATTGCCCATGCTACGTATCGCAAAAGAAGCACTAACGTTCGACGACGTTCTCCTTGTTCCAGCCCACTCCACAGTTCTGCCCAATACTGCCGACCTCGGTACTCAACTGACCGCTAAAATCCGTCTGAATATCCCTATGCTGTCCGCAGCCATGGATACCGTGACTGAAGCGAATCTGGCGATTGCTCTGGCGCAGGAAGGCGGCCTCGGATTCATCCACAAGAACATGTCTATTGAGCGTCAGGCGGAAGAAGTCCGTCGCGTGAAGAAGCATGAAAGCGGCGTTGTTGCTGACCCTAAAACAGTCACACCATCGACCACTTTGCGTCAGGTTAAAGAACTCACCGAAATTAACGGTTTTGCCGGTTATCCGGTCGTGACTGAAGAAAACGAACTGGTCGGTATTATTACCGGTCGTGACGTGCGCTTCGTGACCGATCTGGAACAGCCTGTTACTGCGGTCATGACGCCGAAAGAGCGTCTGGTCACCGTCAAAGAAGGCGAGGCCCGCGAAGTCGTGCTGCAAAAAATGCACGAAAAACGTGTAGAGAAAGCGCTGGTTGTTGACGCGCAATTCCATCTGCTCGGTATGATCACCGTAAAAGATTTCCAGAAAGCAGAGCGTAAACCAAATGCCTGTAAAGATGAGCAGGGCAGCCTGCGCGTCGGTGCAGCGGTTGGTGCGGGCGCGGGCAACGAAGAACGTATCGATGCGCTGGTTGCTGCGGGTGTTGACGTCCTGCTGATTGACTCATCTCACGGCCATTCCGAAGGCGTTCTGGAACGTATCCGCGCCACCCGCGCTAAATACCCGGATCTGCAAATCATTGGCGGTAACGTTGCGACTGGCGCAGGTGCTCTGGCACTGGCGAAAGCCGGTGTGAGCGCAGTGAAAGTCGGTATCGGTCCTGGCTCCATCTGTACCACCCGTATCGTAACCGGCGTTGGTGTTCCACAAATCACCGCTGTTTCTGACGCGGTTGAAGCGCTGGAAGGCACCGGTATTCCGGTTATCGCTGACGGCGGTATCCGCTTCTCCGGTGATATCGCAAAAGCTATCGCTGCTGGCGCAAGCTGCGTGATGGTTGGTGGGATGCTGGCTGGTACAGAAGAATCTCCGGGCGAAATCGAGCTGTATCAGGGGCGTTCGTACAAATCTTACCGCGGCATGGGCTCTCTGGGCGCGATGTCCAAAGGCTCTTCTGACCGTTACTTCCAGACTGATAACGCCGCCGACAAACTGGTACCGGAAGGTATCGAAGGTCGCGTCGCGTATAAAGGTCGTCTGAAAGAAATCATCCACCAGCAAATGGGCGGTCTGCGCTCCTGTATGGGGCTGACCGGTTGTGCTACCATCGACGACCTGCGCACTAAGGCTGAGTTTGTCCGCATCAGCGGTGCAGGGATCCAGGAAAGCCACGTACATGACGTGACGATTACCAAAGAGTCACCGAACTACCGCATGGGTTCTTAATCCCATAGTCGCTGCTGCGCGTCGGCGAGCCGGCGTTGGAAGCTGGCTCAAAATGCTCATTTACGTCATGTAAACTGCGCTTTTTCGCCAGCTTCCGCCTTGCCTCACCTTAGCTCGCGAGCGCCTGGATCGAGTCACTACAAATTAATACCCAGCCCGTTATTTCCGGGCTGATTAATATTCCGTTTTAACGCTTTTATTGCTTTCTGGAAAACGCCCCCTCATGAGCGAAAATATTCACAAGCACCGTATCCTGATCCTCGATTTCGGCTCCCAGTACACCCAACTTGTTGCGCGCCGCGTGCGTGAACTGGGTGTCTATTGCGAACTCTGGGCCTGGGACGTAACCGAAGCCCAAATCCGCGAATTCAATCCGAACGGGATCATCCTGTCCGGCGGCCCGGAAAGTACCACCGAGCATGACAGCCCGCGCGCCCCTGATTACGTTTTCGAAGCCGGTGTACCGGTTCTGGGCGTCTGCTACGGCATGCAAACCATGGCGATGCAGTTAGGCGGCCATGTTGAAGGCTCAACCGAGCGCGAATTTGGTTATGCGCAGGTTGAAGTTCAGACTGAAAGCGCGCTGATCCGCGACATTCAGGACGCCCTGAGCGAGAACAACAAACCGCTGCTCGACGTCTGGATGAGCCACGGCGATAAAGTGACGGCTATCCCGTCTGATTTCGTGACCGTAGCCAGCACCGAGACCTGCCCGTTTGCCATTATGGCCAACGAAGAAAAACGCTTCTACGGGGTGCAGTTCCACCCGGAAGTGACGCATACTCGTCAGGGGTTGCGTATGCTCGAGCGTTTCGTGATGGATATCTGCGAGTGTGAAGCCCTGTGGACGCCAGCGAAAATCATCGAAGATGCCGTAGAACGTCTGCGTGTGCAGATTGGCGACGACCACGTGATCCTCGGCCTGTCCGGCGGCGTTGACTCCTCAGTCACCGCGATGCTGCTGCACCGTGCAATCGGTGAGCGTCTGACCTGCGTATTCGTGGATAACGGCCTGCTGCGTCTGAATGAAGCGGATCAGGTTCTGGAAATGTTCGGCGACCGTTTCGGTCTGAATATCGTTCACGTTGCCGCCGAAGAGCGTTTCCTGTCTGCGCTGGCTGGGGTTGATGAGCCAGAAGCCAAACGTAAAATCATTGGCCGCGTCTTCGTAGAAGTGTTTGACGAAGAAGCCTGCAAGCAGGATGAAGTGAAATGGCTGGCGCAGGGCACAATCTATCCTGACGTGATCGAATCTGCGGCGTCTGCCACCGGTAAAGCGCACGTGATCAAATCGCACCACAACGTGGGCGGTCTGCCGAAAGAAATGAAACTGGGTCTGGTTGAGCCGCTGAAAGAGCTGTTCAAAGACGAGGTGCGTAAAATCGGTCTGGAACTCGGTCTGCCATACGACATGCTTTACCGTCACCCGTTCCCGGGGCCAGGTTTAGGCGTTCGCGTGCTGGGCGAAGTGAAGAAAGAGTATTGCGACCTGTTGCGTCGCGCCGATGCGATCTTCATCGAAGAACTGCATAAAGCCGATCTGTACAACAAAGTCAGCCAGGCCTTTACCGTCTTCCTGCCAGTCCGCTCCGTTGGCGTGATGGGCGATGGCCGTAAATACGACTGGGTAGTTTCCCTGCGCGCAGTTGAAACTATCGACTTCATGACCGCGCACTGGGCGCACCTGCCGTATGATTTCCTCGGCCGCTGCTCCAACCGTATCATCAACGAAGTCAACGGCATTTCCCGCGTGGTGTATGATATCTCCGGTAAACCGCCGGCAACGATTGAGTGGGAATGATTCGGCAATATATCCTTAGCCGATAACTAGCTCTTAAAGCCCGCTGCTGTTGCAGGGGGCTTTTTTTTATATCTGTTTTAATTGTTGTCATAGCCAATGACTTTGTTAGCTTTTCGCTTTAGGCACTATTGCCGATAGTGAAATAAAGATCCCTGAAATTGCTGAAAAAATGAGTGGAAAAATAAAAGCATCAGAATTTCTCAGAGGATTATTTATATCCAGTAAAATAACAATAAAGAAAAGACTATTGGCAAAAGTGGCTGATGAAAATATTTCCCCTACTTTATATTGGAGGTTCTCCAGTGAAAATGCCGGTGTTTTTATCGAAAATGCATCCCATGTCAGATGAACAAAAATATAACTCACGCAGAGATAACAATAGAAGTGCGCAAGCTGATCTGAATTGACGGGAAGGTACCAGTGTAATTCTCGCAACTCACTTTCTCCGTATGCTCTTTAGATACAGGAGTGGCAACAACACCGCACCGATGGCCGCCATTGAAAGCAACAGTCTGTCCGTGACGATAAGTTCCGGTAGTGCAAGAGAAATACCGCCAGTGAATGCATATCCTGCACCTGCGCCGCCGAGTATGGCTTTGAAAAATGTCGTGATGTCGAATTCCATTTTTAATCTCCCTGATAACGAAAGGCAGATTACTCAAGTTTTAAAACACCTGCAAATTAAAACGGAATTTGTGATAGTTATATTTTCATAGTTACGAGGCCTGTTCCAAAAAACATAACGCCAGAATGCTGGGGAGATACCCTTTCATTAATAAATGTTCAGGTAACATAAAACGTTATTTCAGATGCGCCGTGAACCCATTTATCCCCGGTGTAATGTCCGGCTGCAGTGTCAGTACCGGAATATCTCATCACCGCCATTTTGCTGACGGCATCCAGCGCGGATTTCCATTCATCAGTGGCTGCGTGAGTTTATTGCTGATTCAGTATGAAAAAAGGCAGCCATCTGGCTGCCCTGATTGTGATGCGGTGACGAAAATTACTCGTTAAACAACCTGGTGTCGTTCGCCAGACTATCGACCACTGTTTTCAAATCGTTCGCGGTGACTTTTTGTGTATCGTTAGAAACTTGTTTTCCGAAGCCCTTACGGACGACTTTAATTACCGGTTTGCCGGTTGCTGAGTCAATCAGCTCGCCTTCGAAATACACTTCGGTATCACGCGTGCGGTGGCCGGTCGCGGTTTCAGTACCGGCAATGACCAGCGCAACCGGGATCACTTCATAGAATTGCAGACCTTCAGCCGAAGTATTCACACCGGTGATTGCACCTTTAAAGATCAAGGTACGCGGCCCCGCGTGATCTGTCAGAGGCAAACGCTCAGCGAGCGCAGGTTTCATACGGCTGTTAGCATAATCCAGAACGCCCTGCAGGGTTTCCTTGCTGATTTGCTCAGTAGGCTGAGGCTCCGGATAGAACTTAATCGGTTCGTATTTGATGTAGGAGTAGTTGGCTTTTTTGAACGAAGGGTCAATCCAGCGAAGAACCGGATTGCCACCTGCAGTTTTGACTTCCTTAAGGCCGGAATAGTCCCCCAGGAAACCAGAGAATTTATCCGCTTGAGTGACGTGGTTGGTACAACCGGCTAAAAACAGTACGCCAGCGACTGCAGCAACCTGCATCAGTTTTATTCTTTTCATTCGTACCCTCGAAATATTTTAAGGAAGACCAAGTATGTATAGCACTGTTGCGGAATTTAACCTGTTAACTACAAAGAAAAATTGATATCCGTCAGGATCGCAAAAAAACGGTTGTGTGAGGTAATCATTTCTTCTTCAATTATTTTTTTGATGAATGAAACAGATAGTATTCGCCCTTTGGACTTTCCCCTGTAGCCATGATGTTCCAGCCTTTTGACAGGTAAAAATCGACTGATTTTTTACTCTTTACTAAACATTTCAGAGAGCCCTGACGGGTAAACGTCTCTTCCGCCGCGCGAAGCAACGCCGAACCTGCGCCGGTTCCCTGATATTTGGGATCAACAAACAGGTTATGCAGGAAATCCTCCTGAGTGAAAATCGAGGCGAAGCCGAGCAAATGTCCGTCACGTTCCGCGACCAGTATCTTTTCGCCGATAACCGCACGATCAAAATCTTCCAGCTGAAAATCATCCTCCAGCCATGTCCAGGTGTGCTTTCGGGAGGCCAGATACAACGTGCGTAAAAACGGGCGATCTGCTTCTTCATAAGGCCGGATTTTGAGGGGTGATGGCAAAGAAAGCTCCTGAGAATTTTTTATCATCAAAGTCTGTGGTTTAGGTTTGTTTTCCGATACTGCCAGTGAAGTGCGGCGAGTTCAATTACGTTGACTTAACGGTTTTATATCGCATTTCCTGATTGATCTTCTGACCCTCGCCACCAATAATGCTTTCTTGACTCGGGGTGCCCGCTGTAAAGCAGGGCTGAGATTTTACCCGTATTACCTGATCTGGATTATGCCAGCGTAGGGAAGTCAGGTATCTCTCCTGATACCGCCTTCTTTAGCGCCGGTAGGGAGACTTATGCATACCCGACCTACCTTGTTGCCCGGCTCTACAGCCGCCACTTCTCTGAAACAACTCCGCCTTTCTGCGCCGCTGGTCCACTGCCTGACCAACGACGTCGTACAATCTTTTACTGCCAATGTTCTGCTGGCGCTGGGGGCGTCCCCTGCGATGGTGGTTGATCCCGCCGAAGCCGCGCAGTTCAGTACCATTGCTGATGCCTTGCTGGTGAATGTCGGCACGCTGACCCGTCTTCATGCCGATGCGATGCTGGCAGCTGTTCACGCGGCTCATCAGGGCGGAAAGCCCTGGGTACTGGATCCGGTCGCTGTCGGTGGCCTGAGCTGGCGAACCGAATTTTGCCTTGAACTCATCACGCTTAAACCTGCTGCCATTCGTGGTAATGCGTCCGAAATTCTTGCGCTCAGCGGACTCAGCGCGTCCGGCCGTGGCGTTGACAGCGGTGATGACTCCCTGTCAGCTTTACCTGCCGCACAACAGCTGGCGCGTAACACCGGCGCGATTGTCGCTGTCACCGGTGAAACGGATTATGTCACTGACGGCGAACGCAGCCGGGCCGTAGCAGGCGGGCATACGATGATGACCCGCATTGTTGGCACCGGATGCGCCCTGTCAGCCGTGGTGGCGGCCTTTGTGGCTTTACCGGGCGACCGGCTGGATAACGTTGCCGCTGCCTGTCGCGTGATGTCATGTGCCGGTGAACGTGCCTGTGCAGCAGTAAACGGACCTGGCAGTTTCACGCCTCAGTTCCTCGATAATCTGTATTTGATAGATGAGCAGTGGCTGAACGGGGAGGAGAGGCAATGAAACGGATTAATGCACTGACGATTGCCGGCACGGATCCGAGCGGCGGAGCGGGGATCCAGGCAGATTTGAAAGCCTTCTCGGCGCTGGGTGCGTACGGTACCAGCGTGATCACCGCGCTGGTGGCGCAGAATACCCGCGGCGTGCAGTCAGTTTATAACATTGAGCCGGAGTTTGTTTCGGCGCAGCTGGATTCCGTACTGAGCGACGTTCGTATCGACAGCACGAAAATCGGCATGCTGGCAAACAGTCAGATTGTGGACGTGGTTGCGGAGCGGCTCAGACATTATCAGCCGCCTTTTGTGGTGCTGGATACCGTGATGCTGGCGAAAAGTGGCGATCCGCTGCTACTGCCGGAAGCCGTGGATGCCGTGCGCCGTTTGCTGATCCCGCAGGTATCCATTATTACGCCAAATCTGCCGGAAGCCGCCGCGTTGCTGGAGTGTGCGACTGCGACTAATGAAACCGAAATGCGGGAGCAGGGAGAAGCGTTACTGGCGATGGGATGTGGCGCGGTGCTGATGAAAGGCGGTCATCTGAGTGATGAGGAAAGCCCTGACTGGCTGTTTGAGGCAGGTTCACGCGAGCGGTTTACCGCGCCGCGTGTGGATACCCGTCACACCCATGGCACAGGATGCACGTTATCTGCGGCGCTTGCGGCATTGCGACCGCGGCATAACAACTGGGCCGATACCGTACGCGAAGCCAAAGAATATTTGCAGCAGGCGCTGATGCAGGCCGATTCTCTGG
This sequence comes from Rahnella sp. AN3-3W3, assembly GCF_003263545.1. Classification (NCBI taxonomy): domain Bacteria; kingdom Pseudomonadati; phylum Pseudomonadota; class Gammaproteobacteria; order Enterobacterales; family Yersiniaceae; genus Rahnella; species Rahnella sp. AN3-3W3. The sequence goes on along the minus strand of NZ_JYDG01000045.1, from coordinate 34,690 downwards.
AGGTTGGTCACGGCATCGGCCCGGTCCATCATTTCCACCGCTGGTGGTAACAGCAGATTACGCGCGGCGCTGGGTTTCGCTCAGCGCCTGTTCAGCCTGATGAAATTTAGTCAGAGCCTGTTGCAGATGCACGGCGTCAAACGGGTTCAGCGGATAGAATTTCTCCTCTTTACGCGGACGCAGCATGATGCGGATTTTGTTCGCTGAAACCCTTTCAAACAGATAGCTGGCGATATCCTCGTTTTCTTCGTCCTTCCATGACAGCAGTAATGCCGCGTGCTCACCGGTGCGGCGGCCAATAAATTGTTCGTGCGACCACAAGCCTTCAAATTCGCCATCTTTTTGTAGTTTTTTACCGCTGAACCACGATGATTCTGCCAGTGTCCACAAAGCCTGTGGTGAGATTTCCTGATGTAACTGACGCCACAGCGGGCGGTTGTTGTCCATTTGCCAGCAGGCCATGCCGAGATAATCATTCAGCTCGCGCCAGTCACTTTCCAGCCTTTCCCGTAATTCAGGATCCTGCACATGGATAAATTGTTGCAGGCCGGTCGCCTGTTCGCCCAGTTTGTTATAGGCAATAACGGTCATTGTGCGGGGCTTGCGACGGAAGGTCACCCACAACAAAAATTTAGGGATGCGGAAGGTAATCGCCTGGACGGTGAGTTTGTAACGGTTGCCACGGGATAGCACCAGGCCATTCGACGTGCCGCGTTTATCCTGATAATTTCTGACGACCACAACGCTGTTCTGGCCCATCCAGCCCATCACGTAATGTTCTTTTTCACTTTCAGCCACATCCAGATCTTGCACGATTTGCGTGATTTTTTCGTTATCGAGTTGAGAGAGGGAAAGTGACTGATCGGCGCTGTAATAGCTTTTATTCAGGGGGACGGCAGCTGGCATAAGAGTATCCACGGTGTTGATGTGGTTTACAGCTTACACTAAGTTGTCATACAGATTTTAGGGCTAACCCGCAAAATTTGCACTTCGTCGTGAACTTTCTGTGTCACAGAGGGGGTTATTAATGAGGGCAAGGACGAAATTTTACGAGGCGTCTCGACAAAAATAACATGGACTATTGTTAATTGCAGAGTGGGGATTATTCTTTCGGCATTATTTTGATGCGCGGGAATAAGCAGGATATATGACGTTACATGAAAAGGTAATTTGCGAAACATTATCGACGATGAATGCGGCTTTTGTTCAGTTAAATGTTCCGCTTATTATAAGGCGTATTCGCCGGAGTGATATTATCTGGCAGCAGCGTCGTGCGAGACGTAATTTACTGCAACCTGAGAAAAATCTGCTTAACTGGCAATGGTTATTTAAGCAGTATAGAAAAAATAAACCTCGTGAATCCGGTTTAGAACAGACGGCTTATGTGTTTTGTCTCAACAATCCTCAGCAGGAGCGGGCTGCGTTCTTGCTTAAGTCATGCCGGCTTCTTACCGGCACGCTTGAGATTAATGCACTGGAAAATTTCTTTCGCAAGACTAAGGGCCATCCTTTAAAAAGAAACATGCTGTATTACTGTCTTTGTGTTACGGTTATTTACACTGACATTCTTGATGTGTGCAAACTGGTAAATAAAGACAGTGTTAAGTTTTATATTAAAGATGTTGTCAATGATGATGTCATGAGGTTTTATCTCTCTGCAGCACCTCTGTCCCAGATTTTAGGTAAGATGGAATGTGAGTCAACTTACTCTTTGTTGAATGAATATGTGAATTTTAATTTTCTTAATCGGCATTATGAATTGTTGAAGTAATAAATTTCAAAAAGAGTAAATATAGCCAACGTAAATTGCTTAGCAGGAGTAGCACATGGATTTAGATAGGGAAAAAATGCATCATTTGACTCCAAGGCAGGTGAAGATGGTGGAAAAAATTGTCGGATTTTTAAGATACTGTGATGAAAAACACCAAGGTGAAGAGGATATCGAGGGTTTTGAAGGGGGAGGAGTTTTGCTTGGCCCACCGGAAGCTTTTTATCGCCCTTCTAAGGACTGGAATAAATTACCCTGAAGTGACTCCTTGTCTCCCCGGGTTGGTGTTGATTTCATAACGCGGGGATAAATTGCTTACTCGGCATCGAACCAGTCGCTGTTTTGCTCGGCAATCGGTGTGATGGTTGAAATCATTTCCTGCAGATGGGTACGGATGGCTTTTTCCGCGGCATCCGGGTTACGGGCTTTGAGCCCTTCAAAGATGGCGTAATGCTGCGCAATCAGACTTTCCGGAGGTGACACCTTACTCAGTGTTAAAAAGCGCACGCGATCCATCGTCGCTTTAATGTGTTCGACCGTTTCCCACGCCAGTTTGCAATCTATGACCTGCGCAATTGTGCGGTGGAATTCATCATCGAGAAGTAAAAATTCCTGCGTCTGCTGACTTTTTGCTGCCAGAGTTTGGCGTTCGAGATTGTGTTCGAGCAGCGCCAGATCTTTGTCTGTCGAGACCATTGCCGCACGGCGCACTACGGCAGTTTCGACGGCTTCACGAATGAAACGGCCGTCCGCTACACGTTTAGATGAAATTTTCATCACATAGGTACCGCGCTGCGGCAAAACCTGAACCAGTCCGGCTTCGGCCAGTTTGATAAAGGCTTCGCGAACCGGCTGGCGGGATACATTGAAACGGGTCGATATTTCTTTTTCCGACAGAAATGCTCCCGGTGCGATGGCACAGGTGACGATGTCCTGACGCAAGGTGCGGTAAATCTGCTGATTAACCGGCACATTACTGAGAAATTCAAAGGAGTCTGTCATGGGCAAATGTTGTCTTTATAGTCGGGAAGCCATAATACTAACATGAGTTTTCTCAGGATTTTGAGATTGTTAGCGCAAGAATTACTGTGAATTGATATGTTCACGACAATACAGTTTTTTGTAGGCGGCGGGTGTGATGCCCAGCAGTTTGCGAAATACCCGGCGGAAATAGGCCACATCATTAAAGCCGGTAAGGTGAGCAACGTCCGCCACATTGCCGGTATTGGCCAGTAAAAGCTTTTCAGCTGCCGTCACCCGTTGCTTATGTAGCGCATCGGTCAGCGTCATCTGGAACGTCAGACGAAAAACCCGCCCGAGATAATCTGCGTTGCAGTGCAGGCGTTCAGCCAGCTCCGTCGCACCCAGTGGTAAATGAAATTGTGTTGTGATCAGCTGGCGCGCTTTATACGCCAGCGCAACGCCGGGACCATCAGGTTCGACGTTTTCCGGCCAGGCGCGACAGACTTCCTGTAAAAGTAATAGCAAGAACAACTCAAGGGAATTTCCGCCGCGTTCCTGTTCATATAAAAATAATCTGAAGAGCGTCAGAATAGTCTCCCGGTCTTTGACTTTACAGTGTTGTGGAATATCCAGCTGTATAGAGGGATTATTTTGCTGTGATTGAATAATTGCCACGTCTTTCACGAAATCAAAATGCAACCAGTAAAATTTTAAATCAGAATCGAATGTGGTTAGCCCTTTATGTTCACGTCCGGGGAATAATAATAAACTTTCGCCTTCATGCACGTCAAAACGTGTATTTTCCTCCTGCAATGACAAGGTGCCATGGACCACATAAATTAACTCATGCGAACTGAGTCTCCGGGTCGGATGTGTGCCAATTCCTCTTGAAATGAACAGGCCGCCATTTTGAACTTTCACGGGGTAATTTACTGGAAAAGCAAGGCATTCAGTCATTTTACAGGCTTCCGGCGGGATGTTTAAGCCTGACCCTAGCACAGGGATGGGCGACTGCCAGTGACGTGGCGGGAGGTTTTGATCTGCTTCACAGATTGAAACTGCAAGTCGGAATTGTCCCGTTTAACTACTTTATCCTCCTCTTGTTGACGTGATGCCTCTGTGCCAGATTGACCGCGTACCTTATTTATTCTTCGGAATGATGTGAATAATCAGCCTTATTTATCCTGTTCCTGTTGCTTATTAATAAAGATATAAAAGCGAGGAAAAAACATGTCAACGGATTCCATTAATACCGGCGCATCCCCGGTAACGGGTGAGGGCGGAATAATTTCAGCCAACGCTAAACTTTCTGTGAGTGAGAAAATAGGTTATGGGCTGGGAGATGCTGGTGGCACGATAATAACCTGTCTGATCACCAGTTTTCTGACATTTTTTTATACCGATGTTTTCGGCCTGACGCCTGCGATTGTCGGCACGCTGTTTATTTCCCTGCGTGTGATTGACGCGATTTCTGATCCACTGATGGGCATTCTGGCTGACCGCACGCAAAGCCGCTGGGGACGTTTCCGGCCGTGGCAATTGTGGATTGCGTTACCGATTGGCGTCGTGGGTTTCCTGACGTTTACCGTGCCCGGTCTAAGTGGCGACGCCAAAATTGCCTACGCCTTTTTCACGTATTTTCTGCTGTCCGTGTCTTACACGGCGATCAATGTGCCGTACTGTGCCCTGATTAACACCATGACCACTGATCATCGTGAGGTCATTTCCTGCCAGTCCTGGCGTTTTGTGCTCTGCGGTGTGGCGGGATTCATGGTGTCTGTCGGGTTGCCCTGGCTGGTACAGGTGCTGGGCAAAGGGAATGCTGCAGCCGGATATCAGCAGGGTGTCGGTCTGTTGTGCGCCGTTGCGGTGGTGATGTTTCTGTGGTGCTTCTTCACTGTGCGTGAGCGCCTGCCGCTGGCGCTGCTCGGCCAGTTCAGCGTTAAAGAACATATCCGTGGCATGTTGAAAAACGACCAGTTGCTGCTGGTATTGCTGATGTCTTTCCTGCTCATCAACGTGTTTAACCTGCGCGGTGGCGGCTACATGTATTTCATCACTTACGTGCTGAAAGGCGGCGCGGGCTATGCCTCGATGTTCTTCGGCATGGTGACGCTGGCGTCAATTCTCGGCGCGGTGATCGTCAATCAGCTGACCAAATTTATCGACAGCGTCCGGTTGTACATGATCACCAATCTGGTACTGGCGGTATTTTCTCTGCTGCTGTGGTTTTTGCCCGCCGGTGAGCAGCATCAGACGCTGTGGCTGGGCATCATTTTTGTTCACTGCGTGATCCTCGGTTTCACGCTGCCGCTGCACTTTTCCCTGATGGCCTTCGCCGATGATTACGGACACTGGAAAAATGGTATCCGTTCTTCCGGGATGAATTTTGCATTCAACCTTTTCTTCATCAAATTAGCCTGGGCATCAAGCGCCGGGATCATCAGCCTGGTGTTCATTCTTGTCTCTTATCAGGCTGGCGCGGAGCACCAGACTGCGGCGTCGCTGAGCGGGATCACTCTGCTGGAAACCCTGTTGCCTGCGGCGATGCATCTTCTGCTGGCGATCACTCTGATGTTCTGCAAGCTCGATAACACATTGCTGACGCGGATGTCGCATGAACTGGCCGCGAAAATTTAATCGTTATTTTTCTATTCAGGAGGTTGTATGTCGTTTTCTCCGGTTGAATCTTTAGAAGTGCCGCTCGATAAGGTCAATATTTCTGACGCGTTCTGGCTGGAATATCAGAGACTGGTCAAAGACGTCGTCGTGCCATATCAGTGGAAGGCCCTTAATGATGAGGTCGCCGATGCAGAACCGAGTCATGCCATTGAGAACTTCCGCATCGCTGCTGGGCAAAGTGATGGCGAGTTTTACGGGATGGTTTTCCAGGACAGCGATGTGGCGAAGTGGCTGGAAGCTGTCGGCTATTTACTGGCAAAAACGCCGGATCCTGCGCTGGAAGAAACGGCAGACCAGGTGATCGAACTGGTGGGCGCGGTGCAGCAACCGGACGGCTATCTGAATACGTATTTCACCGTGAAAGAGCCGCAACAGCGGTGGACGAATCTCGCCGAATGTCATGAACTTTACTGTGCCGGACATCTGATCGAAGCCGGCGTGGCTTACACTCAGGCAACCGGAAAAACGCGCTTGCTGGAGATCGTCTGTAAACTTGCCGATCACATTGCGGATGTTTTCGGGCCAGGAGATAAACAGCTGCACGGCTATCCCGGTCATCCTGAAATCGAACTGGCACTCATGCGGTTATATGAAGCTACCGGTGAAACCCGTTATCTCGAGCTGACCCGCTATTTTGTCGAGCAGCGCGGTACAGAGCCGCATTTTTACGATATTGAATATGAAAAACGCGGCAAAACATCGCACTGGAATACTTACGGTCCGGCGTGGATGGTCAAAGATAAAGCTTACAGTCAGGCCCATCAGCCGGTTGCGTTACAGAAGACGGCTATCGGACACGCAGTGCGCTTTGTGTATTTGTACGCCGGCGTCGCTCATCTGGCGCGGTTGAGTCAGGATCAGGAAAAGCGCGAGGTCTGCCAGCGGTTGTGGGAAAACATGACTCAGCGGCAAATGTATATCACCGGTTCAATCGGCTCACAAAGCAGCGGCGAAGCGTTTTCTTCCGATTACGATTTGCCGAATGACACGGCGTACACCGAAACCTGTGCGTCGATCGGGCTGATGATGTTTGCCAACCGTATGTTGCAGATGGATCCTGACAGTCGCTATGCCGATGTGATGGAGCGCGCGCTCTACAATACCGTACTGGCCGGAATGGCGCTCGACGGCAAACATTTCTTCTACGTGAATCCGCTGGAAGTGCATCCGAAAAGTATTCCGTTCAATCATATCTATGATCACGTAAAACCAGTGCGTCAGCGCTGGTTCGGTTGTGCCTGCTGCCCGCCAAACATCGCACGACTGCTGGCTTCACTCGGCCATTACATTTATACCCAGCGCCCGGACGGCGTGGATATCAATCTGTATATCGGCAGTGACGTGCAGGCGATGGTCGGCGGTAAACCGTTGCGGCTGAAGCAGTCCGGTGGTTATCCGTGGACAGAGCATGTTCAGATTGAAATAGACACCGATCAGCCGCTTGAAGCCACGCTGGCGCTGCGTTTACCCGACTGGTGCGCCAGTCCGCAGGTGACGCTTAATGGTAAGCCGCTGGCGCTTTCCGCTCTTACGCGCAGCGGATATTTACGTCTGACGCAGGACTGGCAGAAAGGCGATCGCATTGAAATGACATTACCGATGCCGGTAACGCGCGTGAAGGGGAACGCCCTGTTGCGGCACGTTGCAGGTAAAGTGGCAATACAGCGTGGCCCGCTGGTGTATTGCCTTGAACAGGACGACAACGGCAGTGAACTGCATAACTTACGCCTGCCGCAGGATGCACAATTCCGCCTGATCTCCGGCAGCGGACTGCTCGCTGGTAAAACGTTATTGCAGACGCAAGGTGAGCGTCGCTTATCAGTTCAGGCCGGTCAGCAACCGTTATATAGCTTCAATCCTCCGGAAGAAGAAACGACGATGCAAAGCATGACATTTGTGCCTTACTTTAGCTGGGCGAACAGGGGAGAAGGGGAGATGTGTGTGTGGGTTGATGAGGCGTGATTTGAGTAGAGTTAAGTTTAAGAAAACCCGGCATGATAACCGGGTTTTTTCATGATGCTCAGAACAAGATGTTCAGAACATCAGTTGTGAGACAGGGTCGTGGCCGGGGTCTGTTTGGGTGGTTTAATCACGAAGAACACCAGAATTGCGCCCAGTGCGGCGACGCCACCGGCCAGAATAAAGGCGCTGTCGAAGCGACCAGTGTTTTGTACGATGAAGCCGGTCACGACCGGACCGATGATGCCCGACACGCTGCCGACCAGATGGATAAATCCGCTGGTGCCGCCGACGCGGGATTTATGTACCACGTCCTGAATAATCGCCCAGTAAATAGCGCCGGTGGTGTACAGGAAGAAAATAGATACAGACATCAGGATAACCGCCGGAACCACGCTGGTGACCACGCCAGCCAGTGCGACACAAATCGCTGCGGCTAACAGACTGACGACTAATATAATTTTACGTGACAGTAATAAACGGCCAGTGATATTAAAAATCTTATCGGAAATATATCCGCCCAGTGCCAGACCGACGAATCCGACAATCCACGGAATAACCGTTGTCAGGCTCATCTCTTTAATGTTCAGACCATGCGCCTGCACCAGATATGCCGGGAACCAGCTCAGGAAGAAGAATAAAATATAGTTGTAGCAGAAGAAGGCAAAAGCCGTCACCAGGATAATGGGCTGGCGTAAATAATAGCCCAGACCATGCGCGGCCTGTGCCAGATCTTCTTCTTCACTGATATTTTCATTCTTCATCTGATCAACTAAACGTAATTCTTCCGGTGAAACACGTTTACTTTTTAGCGGATTGTCCGCAACGGTAAAGAACCAGACCGCCATCCAGATAATCCCGATGGAAGCGATCACCATAAAGGCCGGGCGCCAGCCGAAGGAAATCGCTAAATACCCGACTATCGGCCCGGCAACAGCACCGCCGAGAGGTGAACCGGCGCTGAGCAATCCCATCGCGGTAGCCGCCTGTTTCTTCGGAAACCATCCGTTGATCATCTTATTTGCCGAGGCACAAATCGGCCCTTCAGCCATACCGAATAATACCCGCAGAATTAACATGGAATAAAAGCCGGTCGCGAAAGCGGTCATACCACAAAATACCGACCATAATCCGACGGCTAATCCCATCACCAGCGTCGGGCCGAATTTATCCACGGCCAGGCCGCCGATAAAGTTAAATATCGCGTAACCGAAGAAGAAACTGCCAAATATCATGCCGAATTGTTCGGGATTAATGGTCAGCTCTTTTTCTATCATCGGGACAGTGATCGACAGCGCCACGCGGTCGAGGTAATTGATCATGTAAACCAGGAACAGCAGGAATACGATGACCCAGCGTAAGTTCTTGAACATAGGTGCTCCACTTGTCGGTGTTGTTTTAATAGTGTTGCGTCTTTTTGTAGGTTGAATATGAGGTACTACGGGCGGGAGGATATTTAAAATCCTCCCGTCATTTTTCAAAAATTGCCAAATATCAGAATGTCAGTAAAACCTTGCAGCAGGAACGCTGATCTTTCTCAAACAGCGTTAATGCAGCTTCCACTTCCCCGGCAGGCATCCAGTGCGTCACTAGCTTTTCGGGCGCGATTTTCCCTTGCTCCATCCATTCAATCACCTGCGGGAACCGGTGGCTGTTCAGGCGCGATGAAAACAGTGAAATCTCCTTGCTGGTAATACTCTGCTGTGTAACCGAACTCGGCTCGCCGGAAAAACCCATCATGCCGATGCGCGCTGCCGGAGAGGCAAGCAAAATCGCTTCCTGCAAAATGGCCGGGTGGCAGGCGGCATCGACAATAAGCGTCGGGCGTACACCTTCGGCAGCCAGTTCATCTGCCACGCTGCGCTCGCTGTTGTTGATGATCCAGTCCGCGCCACTGGCCTGCGCCATCTGCAACCGCTCGTCGATACGGTCGGCGACAATCACTTTCTGCACGCCGTACACGCCCTTCAGTACCTGGATCACCGTCAGTCCCATCGGGCCAGCGCCGTAGATAAGCGCAGTGTCCTGAGGTGTCGGTTTGAGAAAGGCGGTGATATTGGCCGCGATAGTAAAGGGTTCAACCATGCTGGCGAGTTTGTCCGGGATAGCGGCCGGAACCACGTAGGCGTTTTTCGCCGGTGCGCAGGCATAATCACTAAAACCTCCATCGCGGTGGACGCCGATCACCTGCAATTGGGCGCACACATTCGGGCGGCCAATCGAGCACGGATAGCAATGTCCGCAGCTGACGACCGGATCGACTACCACGCGTTCCCCGATGCGTGAAGCCTCTACACCTTCGCCGACGCTGTCGATGTGGCCGAAAAATTCATGACCAATCACCCGCGGGTATTTCGCGAACGGATTGTGACCATGATAGATATGCACATCGGATCCGCAGATACCGGCGTAACTGACCCGAACTCGTACTTCACCGGCGGCAGGTACCGGCAAAGCACGTTGCTCGATGACTAATTTTCCGGGTTCTTGTATAACGACGCTGTTCATTTTTGTTCCCTCACCAGTTCCACAAAGTACCGTCTTCCAGACGGGCTACCGGCAGATAGGCCGGTTCATACGGATATTTCGCGGCCAGTTTTTCGTCGAACTCGATACCCAGCCCTGGTTTCTCGCCCGGATGCATATAGCCGTTGTCGAACGTCCAGTTATGCGGGAAGACTTCCAGCATCTGCTCGGAATATCCCATGTATTCCTGCACGCCAAAGTTCGGCACCCACAGGTCGAAGTGCAGGGCAGCGGCCATGCAAATGGGTGAGAGGTCAGAAGGCCCGTGTGAGCCAGTACGTACCTGATACAGCGAGGCAAAATCGGCAATACGACGCATACCGGTAATCCCCCCCGCATGAGTAATCGTGGTGCGAATATAGTCGATCAGTTGTTCTTCAATCAGCTGTTTGCAATCCCAGATGCTGTTGAACACTTCGCCGACCGCAATTGGCGTCACCGTGTGCTGGCGGATCAAACGGAAGCTTTCCTGATTCTCAGCCGGTGTCGGATCTTCCATCCAGAACAGGCGATATTCTTCGATGCTTTTGCCAAAGCGCGCGGCTTCAATTGGCGTCAGGCGGTGGTGCATGTCATGCAGAAGATGTTCATCAAAACCGAATTTATTGCGTACGGCCTCAAACAGTTTTGGTGTGAAATCGAGGTATTTTTCGGTTGACCACAATTGTTCTTCCGGCCAGTTACCTTTCGTTGCCGGTTCGTAAGCCAGGCCTTTGCCTTTCGCCATACCGTAAGTTGTTTTCATGCCCGGCACGCCGCATTGCGCGCGAATGGCTTTGAACCCAAGCTCTTTATGTTTGGCGTAATCGTCGAGTACTTCATCAATGGAATGGCCGGTGGTATGACAGTAAACCATCACGCCGGTGCGTGATGCGCCACCCAGCAACTGATACAGCGGCATATTGGCGGCTTTAGCTTTGATGTCCCACAGCGCCATATCGACGGCAGAAATGGCCGACATGGTAACCGGCCCGCGCCGCCAGTAAGCGCCTTTGTAGAAGAATTGCCAGATGTCCTCGATCTGATGCGCATCGCGGCCGATCAGTTGCGGACAAACGTGATCTTTCAGATAGGAAGCGACCGGCAATTCGCGGCCATTCAGCGTGGCATCCCCGATACCGGTCAGCCCGCTGTCAGTAGTAATTTTCAACGTAACAAAGTTGCGTCCCGGGCAAGTGACAAAGACTTCAGCATTCACGATTTTCATCGGTTAAGACCTTCTGCAGTAAAAGTAGGAAGCATTTTCTATGGTTATAAATACGCCATATGCAAACTACCATACAAGTATGCAGATCGTTTTTTGCCGGAGAAGATCACACTTTACGAGGTGAAAAGCGAACGTATGCAGAGGGGCAGGGGAGCAGGAAACTTGAGCGGGTAATAAAAAGCCTCCATGTCAGGAGGCTGTGCGATTTATGCCGTTTTTTGGTATTTCTCGATGAGTTTGAAACAAATCTCAAGAGTCTTTAATTTATCGGCGCGGTTACGTTCAAAGTCCTTTTGTGTTTGGCGTTTTGTAATACTTTGTTTTAATAACATAATAGCCTCCTCCATCTGAATGCGTTGATTACACCCGTTCGCTTTTTGAGCGAAAAACAAGCCGATCATACGCTTTTTGGTGCGACGACGTATAGGCGTTAAAAAAAATAATCTCCGGCTTTACGTCGCAGATATAATTTTCGATAACGGCGCTTAAGCCTTCAAAAAATCTCAGGTAGTTTGCCCGGCTAAGCAGTTTTTGCGGAAACAACTTATCGAACACTGATTTGCCATTGCGCTTATCTGCGGGTATGTCATCCCATGCCGTGTCGTAAAACGTCACGATATGTCCGTGTTTATCTTTTCCGGACTCACCGATGATTTCCGCCATCCGTTGAAAACTATCCGTTGAAGCGCAGGAAAAATGAAGAAACAAAACTCTGAAAACTTTGATTTCTTCGCAGGGAAGGGTGAACTGAATATCGTAAAAGCTTAAATCTGCCTGGTGTGAAAAATTGATAACCTGATAATAATCCATGAAATATCAGCGTGTTTTGTAAGGTGGCGCTTTTATATCATGGGTTTTTACTCTCAATACTTATCGTTTTTGAATTCAGGAATATGCCTTCCAAAATAGTTTTGGTTTACATTGCAGGCAGTAGTTTTTATGAATCAACCTCGCATTTTTACGCCCGCATTTTGGCGGACGTTTTTGATGCTCTTTGTCTTCTGAAGCAACTTATTCCGCCAGCCGCATCACTTCTTCCCATACCGTTTCATCTGCCGGGATCCCCAGACGGCGGTTTTCCTCGCGGTTGGCGGCGGCTGTCTGGCCGGGGTAACGGACATCGCGGCTGTTTTCAGCCGGTTCTGACTGATTCACGTAATCCGCGACGCTGTCCGCCATGCGTTCAGTGAATTCAGCGCCACCTAACTGCGTCGGGTCGAATACCATGAAAATCTGGCTGGCGCCGGTGCAGCTCCCTTTACCGATTTTGTCTATTTCATTGGTGGGCGAGCCCGCTGAAAGCAACGCGGCCATGGCGTCCAGCACAATCGCCAGCCCCGAGCCTTTCCAGTAACCGGTGGGTAAAATGCGCATGGAGGCTTCGATCGGACCCGGATCATCTGTCAGATTTCCTTCTTTATCGTAGCCGCCAGGGAAGGGCAGTTTTTCGTTTTTCAGCCGCGTCACCTGCAATTTGCCGTAGGAATACTGCGACATTGCCATGTCCAGCACAATCGGACCTTTGGTTCTTGGTACCGCCATGACAAACGGGTTATTGCCGACGCGGGTGTTTTTTCCGCCCCAGGCGGGCATGCAGGATTCCGTATTGGTCCAGCACATCGCCGCCATGCCTTGTTGTGCTGCATACCAGCCATAACTGCCGCCGCGCATCCAGTGACTGCTGTTTTTCAGCGCCACGATCCCCACGCCATACTCTTTCGCCATTTCGGTGGCTTTATCCACGGCGAAGAGTGCGTTGGTGATGCCGATACCGCGGTTGCCGTCGAAGATAGCAATGGCGCCGAGGGATTTTTCCAGTTCCGGTTTGGCGTGGATATCAATCCAGCCCTTATGAACGTAATCGACAAAACGCGCTACCCGGTTGAGGCCATGTGATGCGATACCGTCACAACTGGATTCTGTATGGATCCGTGCACAGGTCCGTGCATCTCTCTCATCAAGTCCCGCTTTTTGCAGGGCACGCTGGATGGTTTGTTGCATCAGGCTGAATTCAATTCTTTGCATGGTCGGCTCCGGTTGAAAGCTCTGTGGATGTCAGGGGAAGATGCTCTTCGGTCTGACTAAGAATATTGTTATCGCCCCATAATTTTTCATAAGGCCAGCCGGTGAGTTGCTCGGTGATTAAGCGCGTTTCCGGTGTGACGTCATATTTACTGCCACCGGCTTTAAGGCGTTCAATTTCATTTACCAGCAGGGCATGGTTATGGCGGGTGAGGCGGAATTTCATTGAGCTATATAATCCCACCAGCAGGAAGATGACCGATCCCGCGCCAAATACCAGTGTGATACCGTAAACGGCTTCGGCAGGTTGCGTGGCACTTTTCGGTGTGAATCCGTAATGCTGTAATAACAGGCCTACCCCAAATAACGCCACCGCCTGAACAGCTTTACGCACGAAAGTCATAACACCGGCAAAAATACCTTCGCGTCGTTTTCCTGTCAGCATTTCATCCACATCTGGGATAAAACTGTAAATATTCCAGCAAACATAACTGGTACCGGAACGTCCCACGCCCATTAAAATAACGGAGAGATAAAGCAGCGCCATATTAAAAGGTAATTGCAATAAATGGATGGCTAAAAATAACCCGACACTGGCCAGCATAAATAATTGTGCAATACGATATGACGCGCCATTGCCTAATTTCATACACAGGAAAATAAACAAGGCAACGCAGACGAACTGCACCAGTGTCATTAATGTCATCGCATTAGAAGCAGTAACGGTATTCTGGCCGAGAACAAAAATAATATAATACGCCAGCACAGCGCCAAGGACGTCGAGCGCCACATAGCCTCCCAGGTACATCCCGACATGCTGGCGGAAGGTGCGCACTCTCATGGTCGACACCAGCGATCTGAACAGATGCTTCATATCGCGGCGGAAAGAGAGTTTTGGCGTAGCGACATCAACCGGGATAGGCCGTTCCCAGGTGTAGAAATAAAGCATCAGGATTACCACGGCAAACAACACGCCGAAAATTACCCCCATAATCAGGAAAGATGAGGAGGAATCTTCACCTAGATAAGCAATAATGCGCCCCGGCAACCAGGCCGCTAATATTGCGGCGCCGGTAGAGAAAAACATTCTGACACCGGTCAGTTTAGTGCGCATTTTAAAGCTGGAGGTCATTTCGGCTGCCAGCGTTTCATAAGGTACAATCGCCAGCGTGTAAGCGGCGTAGAATAAAATATAGGTAAACAGGTAGTACCAGAATCCCATCCCGCTGACCCACATAATAATGTAAGTCACCATAATTAATGGTGCGCCGAATAAGAAGAAGAAGCCACGCCGTCCGTATTTTTTTCCCAGAGGGTTGCGGTAAAAATTATCCGTGACATAACCCATCAGTGGATCGAAAAAAGCATCCAGCAGGCGGGCGGTCGCAATAACAGCTCCGGCCTCTGCCGGACTTAATCCGGCATAAGTGGTGTAGAAATACATTATCCACAGACCCAGTACTGCAAAACAGCCACCGCCGAAGAAATCACCCCCGCCGTAGGCCAGCATATTTTTTACCGATATCGTCTTTCTTTATGATGATTAATCATACTACCCCTGGTTTCCGTCACCGGATTAATAAGAGTCGTCAAAAGAAATGCGTCGTTTGTGCCCGCAGAAATTCAGAAATGAATTATTCAGCGACATCGGCAGAGTAAAATTAGGCAATGCGCATCTACCATACAAGTATGCGGATAAGCTTTTAGCGGAGAAGATCACAAAAATAACGGCAGATTTGCTCTGTACTGCAAGACGGATCACAGTACAGAGAATGAACAGAAGAAGAAAATGTTAGCCTAAAAGTTCGCAGTGAGGGGGTAAACGACACCGAATGGCAGAGGGAAGAACTTCAATTTTGAACTGTTTACCGGTGAGCGGTTCGCCGTCGAGATTGAACGTCATATCGTGCGGTGCGGTGATTTCGAGCCAGGGCAGACTGGCGGACACAATATTTTTGTTCTCTTCATTATTGAGCAAGCTGCGCAGGAATGACGGCAGCAGCTCCTCTGAGGTCAGCAGACGTAATTGCAGCAGACCATCGTTAATCAACGCGTCCGGGCATATTTGTTGCCCGCCACCGGCCTGGCGGCCATTACCAATACCGATTACCAGGGCATCGCCTTCCCAGCGAAAATCCGGGCCTCTGATTTCACAGCGGTCAGCTTTCAGCGTATCCAGACGTAAGAGACCGTGGATGAAATAGGACACGCCGCCAAGCGCTGCTTTGAGTTTTTCTGGCGTTTCGGTTGTGATACGCGTGCCGAATCCCCCGGTCGCCATGTTGATAAAGAAATGCTGGTCATTCACTTTGGCCAGATCGATATCGACCGCGCGGCCTTTGACCGCCAGCTGTAACGCCTGCTCTGGCTCGAGGGGAATATTGCAGGCCGTTGCGAAATCATTTGCGGTGCCCAGCGGCACGATGCCGAGCACGGGGCGTCGTTGTCCCTCGTATTGTGTCAGCGCACCCGCCACTTCATTAATGGTGCCGTCGCCGCCACCGGCAATCACGGTTTCGCAGCCCAGTTTAATGGCTTCGTCCACATATCGCGCGGCGTCTCCGTACTCCCAGGTGACACGCACATTGAGATCCTCGCCCTCTTTGCGTAGCGCGCCGATGGCGATCCGCAGCTCTTCGTTGCCTGCGCCTTTTCCATTTAAAATCAGCATTGCTGTGGTCATGTACGCTCCTTTTATCTACTTACACCAACAATAGATGAAAGTAGTGGCATTTGGCTATCGGATAAATCAGCGAAAAGTTGACAATGAGGTTAAATAATTGTGCTGATATTAATTAGAAAGGACGTTTATATTTCAGAAACGTATTTATTAAAAAACATGACATCACGTTATTAAGGCGAATAACTGAAGAGGATTAGTTAAATATGACGGATTTTTGTTTAATGAATACAAAAAGAAAAGCCAGCTCAAGGGAGATTGAGCTGGCCAAGGAGGTGGTTCCTGGTATAGTCCGGTGCTTTATTTTGCATTCGAAGTAAATTGCGAATGCATATTATCCAGCCCGGTCAGAAATAGATGTGATCGAATTCTTGTTTTCGACCAAAACATTATTTCGAATGCGGATTACGTGTGTCCGTGTCTTCCAGATTACGCAATAAAATGGCGAACTCCAGACTGACGTCTTCCGGCAGTGCGACATACACCATGTGGCCGTTACCCGGCGCCACGTCAGTTGGCTGACCTTTCTTATTGCGCAGGGCTTCCAGTTTGAACTGGACGTTACCCTGCGGCGTCATCATTTCCACACTGTCACCGACGCAGAATTTATTCTTCACATCGATTTCTGCCCAGCCATCCATACGATTACCGGTGAATTCGCCGACAAATTGCTGGCGGTCGCTGACAGAGAAACCATATTCGTAGTTCTGCTGTGCATCGTGAGTATGGCGACGCAGGAAACCTTCGGTGTATCCGCGATGCGCAAGACCTTCCAGCGTGGAAAGCAGCGTCGGATCAAAAGGCTTACCGGCGACGGCATCGTCAATGGCCCGGCGATAAACCTGTGCCGTGCGCGCGCAATAATAGAAGGATTTTGTACGTCCCTCGATTTTAAGCGAATGCACGCCCATTTTTGTCAGAGTTTCCACATGCTGAATGGCGCGCAGATCCTTAGAATTCATAATATACGTGCCGTGTTCGTCTTCAAACGCGCTCATGTATTCGCCAGGGCGCAGGGCTTCTTCGAGCATAAAGACTTTATCTGTTGGCTGACCGATGCCTAATGTTGGCTCTGCGGCTTCCACCTGCTGAATCGGGATCGGCTCGTACTGATGCACGATATTACCGATGGCGTCTTCTTTGCCTTCCTGAACTTTATATTCCCAGCGACAGGCGTTGGTACAGGTTCCCTGATTCGGGTCACGCTTGTTGATGTAGCCGGAAAGCAGGCAGCGGCCGGAATACGCCATGCACAGCGCACCGTGAACGAAGATTTCGATTTCCATATCCGGCACCTGTGCGCGGATCTCGGCGATTTCTTCCAGCGAAAGCTCGCGCGATAAAATCACACGCGTCAGCCCCATTTGTTTCCAGAATTTCACCGTCGCCCAGTTCACGGCGTTAGCCTGCACCGAAAGATGAATGTCCATCTGCGGGAAGGCTTCACGCACCATCATGATAAGACCCGGATCGGACATGATCAGGGCATCGGGCCCCATGTCGATCACCGGTTGCAGATCACGGATGAAGGTTTTCAGCTTGGCGTTATGCGGGGCAATATTCACCACCACATAGAATTTTTTCCCCAGAGCATGGGCTTCATTGATGCCGATTTCCAGATTCTGGTGGTTAAATTCGTTATTACGAACGCGCAGGCTGTAACGTGGCTGACCGGCATAAACCGCATCTGCACCGTAAGCGAAGGCGTAACGCATATTTTTCAGGGAGCCGGCAGGGGAAAGCAGTTCCGGAACAAAAGAATCGCGGGTAAACATAGTCAATCTCAGTCTGATCACAGGTCAGGGCCGTCCCGGATGCGGGGCGACGAAAGGTCAGAATTGTAACGTCTGAGTTGATCAAAAGCAGCCATTTCGTGTGGGTATTACAACGCTATTTAGACTATTCAGGAGCCAGATCAATTTCCTCCTCTGCTCCTGAATAGCTAAAAACAGAAATCATTGAGAACTACTGCGTCAAATCGCGGATATCAGTGCTTGCGCCGTTTTTCACCACCGACTGAACACCTTTTTTCGATGCACTTTCCGTGGTGTACATTTCGCTGATACCAATCACCTGATGGTTTTTCGCTTTCAGTACAAAGTAAAACTGGCCGTCTTTTGAAGGTTTGATTTCGTACTGCGCTTCCTCAGGGGAGTTAGTCTGAACCGATGAAATCCCGTTTTCTGCTGACGCTTTACTGGCATACATTTCACTGGTGAGAATAATCTCTCCGTTCCCAGCCTTCAGGTTAAAGTGAAACTGTCCATTCTTCGCTTTTTTCAGATCATAGTGACCAGTAGCCATAAAGGTAATCTCCATCAGAGGGGTTATTTTCCAGAGATAAGTGTAGTTAATGGGAACAGTTTCGCGGCGGGAGGAAAGATTTAAGACATGAAATGTGAACTGGCCGACAGACTTTCAGAAACTTTACAAAACTCAATTGCCGGCCAGGTATTCGTTATTCGTTATTCGTTATTCGTTATTCGTTATTCGTTATTAGCTGTGAGTCATGCGTTATGCCAAATGACAGGGTTCCGCTTCCCAGCGATAGCCCACGCCATAGACGGCGCGGATAAACGCCTTTTCCCCGTCCAGAGATTCGAGTTTACGGCGCAGGTTCTTGATATGACTGTCGATGGTACGGTCAGTGACGACGCGGTAGTCGTCATAGAGATTATTGAGCAGCACTTCGCGGGTAAACACGTAACCCGGTTTGACGGACAGCGTTTTTAGCAGGCGGAATTCTGCCGGTGTCAGTTCAAGTTCATGACCCTGGAATGTGGCCTGAAAGCGCGCTTCATCAATGTGCAGACCGTTATCTCTCGGCACATTGTCTTCCTGACGCACGCAGCGGCGCAAAATAACCTTCACGCGGGCCACAACTTCACGCGGGCTGTAAGGTTTGCAGATGTAATCATCTGCACCGATTTCCAGTCCGAGCAGGCGATCAATCTCTTCCGTTTTTGCCGTCACCATCATGATCGGTACATCGGAAAACTGGCGAATGTCTCGGCAAATGGATAATCCGCTGCTGCCTGGCAGCATCAGATCTAACAAAATCAGTGCCGGCGGCTGGTGCTTCACCTGCGAGATGACGTCATGTCCGTCCGCCAGCCATTGGGTGGCATAGCCTGCGGCTTCGAGATAGTCGATTAACAGCTGAGCAAGTTTTGGCTCGTCTTCCACAATCAGAATTTTTAACGGCGCCGGGCCGGACAATACAGAGTCGTTCATTCAGTTTCTCGGGCCTGATGTAACAGAGAGCGGCAGGACGATCGTAATACGAACGCCACCCGCCGGAGAATGGCTGGCGCTGATCTGCCCGCCGTGCGCTTCGACAATATTCTGGCAAATGGCCAGACCTAACCCCGAACCGCCACTGGCGCGGTTGCGCGAGCCTTCGGTACGATAAAACCGTTCAAAAATACGGCCAAGCTGTTCATCGCTGATGCCCGGCGCGCTGTCCTGGAACATCAGGTAAAGTGATTTATCCCGTATTTCGCCCCGGATCTCCAGACCGCCATTCGGGTCAGTATAGCGCAGACTATTTTCCAGCAGATTGTTGAACAGCTGCGAAAGACGCTGCGGATCGCCAAACACTTCAGCGCTTTCCGGCAGGTGGCTGGTCAGGGTTAGTTGCTTGGCATGGAAACGATCACGCGAACCGGCTTCCGCCAGCTGCACCAGATGTACGACGTCGGTGTCCACCTTGCGGTATGCCAGCGCACCGGCATCGGAAAGCGAAAGCTGATGCAAATCGTCCACTAGTTTGGTCAGAATCGACACTTCAGATTGCAGTGATTCCAGCGATCCAACCGTCATTTTACGGACGCCATCCTGCATGGCTTCCAGCTCACCACGCAGAACGGCCAGCGGTGTGCGCAACTCATGGGAAATATCCGCCATAAACGCCCGGCGCATCTGCTCATTTTTTTCCAGCGTCATCGCCAGCTGATTAAAATCCTGCGCCAGTTTCCCGAGTTCATCTTCACTGTCGACTTCAACCCGTGTGCTGAAATTCCCCGCAGCCAGCTGATGCGTACCGTTCACCAGCCGTTTTACCGGCGCGAGCATTCCGCGGGACAACATCCAGGTGACGGCAGCGGCCAGCAGCGCGGTAAAGGCGACAATCATCCAGCTGGTGCGGCTTTGCTGGCGTTCGAAATTAATATCAGCATCGCGGGTCAGGCGTTCGGCAGGCGTCGAAATCACCGATCCGATGACCACACCATTAACGGTCATCACGCGGCGCGGACCTTGTAAATCCGGTGGGACCGGCTGATCGTAACCGCCGATCCGATGATCGTGGCTGTCGAGGATCCAGAACTTCGTGCGCCATCCCTGCGGCGGCATTCTCGGGCTGCTGTTTTGTTCAAATGAACGCATGATCTGATAGATCAACCGGTCATTGGTTTCCAGAAATTCCCAGCTGCCGTGTTGTTTGTACTGCTCCTGCAAGGTGTCAGCCAGCAGTTCGACGCGCTGTTCGTTGCTCTGACGGATATAGTCGATAAAGCCCCGTTCAAAGCTCATCCGAACGCCCCAGTTCATGGTGATCAGCACCAGTGCGCAGGTACAAAAAATGGCCATAAACAACTTGGCGGTAATACCAGGTTTCATGATTTTCTCATCGGATCAGGGGAGCCGGCCGCAGCGCGACGACGGTCGATAATGGCATTTTTCTGCGTATCAGGTGGCACTTTGGAAAATACCCAGGCTGGCAGGGCGATCACCAGCGCCATCGACATATAACAATACAGGAACGCGGTGTGCATGGTGGCGCTGTCCGGTGTAATGGCCTGCTGATGGGCGGACACTCCAATCAGCAAACCGGCGACACTGACGCCCAGACTCATCGACAACTGCATGATCATTGACAGCAAACTGTTGCCACTGCTGGCAAGGCGCGACGGCAGATCTTTCAGCGTCAGCGTATTCATCGACGAGAAGCGCAGGGAGTTCACCATGCCCTGGAAGAACAATACAATCGGGATCATCCAGACCGCACCGTAAATCGCCACCAGCGGGAAAATCAACGTGATCAGCGCCAGCAGCAAGGTCGCGCTGACCAGTGCCTTCCGGTAGCCGAGCTGATTGACCAGCCGGACCACCACGCGTTTCATCCCCATACTGCCGAGCACCATCGGGATCATCATCAGTCCGGCATGGAAAGGCGTAAAACCCATACCGAGTTGCAGAAATACTGGCGTCATGAACGGCAACATGCCGCTGCCGATACGCCCGAGCAGACTGCCGATCAGGCCAATTTTAAATGTCGGGGTATGGAACAGGCGCAGTGAAAACAGCGCAGAAAGATTGCCGCGCGCATGCATCCAGTAAACACCCAGCGCGCCGCCACCGACGACGACCAGCAGGAAAATTTCCAGCACGCTCAGCCCCATACTGCGGCTGCCTTCCAGCGCCAGGGTTAGCGTCGCCATGCACACGGCCAGCATCACAAACCCGCTGATATCAAAGCGGCGGGTCTGCATTTTGTAATTGGGCATAATCATTAAAGTGGCGATACAACCGGCCAGACCGACCGGCAGATTAATCAGGAAGATCCAGTGCCAGCTGGCGTATTGCACCAGAAAACCGCCCAGCGCCGGGCCCAGAAGCGGACCGACCTGGCCGGGTAACGTGACCATGGTCATCGCCGCCATGTACTCGCTTCGCGGGACAATTTTCAGCACCGTCAGCCGCCCGACCGGCACCATCATCGCACCGCCAATCCCCTGAACGATGCGCGACATCACCAGTTCACGCAGACTTTCCGATTGCGCGCATAACAGCGAGCCAAGCGTAAACAGCACAATGGCCGAAAAGAATACCCATTTCACACCGACCTTATCCGCCAGCCAGCCACTGGCAGGCAGCATCACGGCGACCGTCAGCACATAAGCCACAACCACCGAATGCATGTGCAGCGGGTTTTCACCCAGACTGCGTGCCATCGAAGGCAGTGCAGTATTCACAATCGTGGTGTCGAGGGCCTGCATAAAAAAGCCGAAGGCGACAATCCACAGCTGCCAGCGCACCGAAGGCGGCAGGGGAGCAGAAGGCGGTAAGGTGTCTGTGTTTTCAGATTTCATGGGTTATCGCATCAGCACAATCATTGTCGCGGCATTTCAGGAGGGAGATCCACCTTAAAACCAGGCTCACAGTGTAGCCAGAATGTTTCAGCAGAAAATGGAGGAAATAAGGAGAGTCTTTCCCATTTTTTGACAATTCTTCTGACAATAAAGAATAGCCTTCAGCCTGACATTTTATATCAAAATGCTATGGTTGACCTTTGATCGCAAATCGTTCGCATGCAAAGTAAGTTAAATCTGACCTTATGAAAGGGAGAGAATAATGAGCAAAAGAGAACTGGGTCGTTCAGGTATTCAGGTGCCGTTGCTGACGTTTGGCGGCAACGTATTCGGCTGGACGGTCGATCAGGCGGCTTCCTTTAACCTGCTCGATGCCTTACTGGATCATAAACTGAATTTTATCGACACCGCCGATGTGTATTCAAGCTGGGTTGAAGGCAACAAAGGGGGCGAATCGGAAACCATTATCGGCAACTGGCTGAAAAAAACCGGTAAGCGTGACCAGATTATTCTGGCGACCAAAGTCGGCAAACCGATGGGCGAAGGCAAAGTGGGTTTATCGCCACGCTATATTAAAGAAGCGGTCGAAGCCTCGCTGAAACGCCTGCAAACAGATTATATCGATTTATATCAGTCGCATGATGATGATGCCGATACGCCGCTGGCCGAAACCATGGCGGCATTCGATGCGCTGATTAAAGAAGGTAAAGTGCGTGCCGTTGGCGCTTCAAACTACAGCGCACCACGCCTGGCCGAAGCGCTGAAAGTCAGTCAGGAAAACGGGCTGGCGCGTTATGAAACGCTGCAACCGCAGTACAATTTGTACGACCGCAAAGTGTATGAAGAAGCACTTGAAAAAGTCGTCAGGGATAACGGTTTAGGCGTGATCAACTTCTATGGTCTGGCCGCCGGGTTCCTGACCGGGAAATACCGTACCAAAGCGGATGCCGGTAAAAGTAAGCGCGGTGAAAGCGTGATCGCACGTTGCCTGAATGAACGTGGCCTGAAAGTGCTGGCGGGGCTGGATCAGGTGGCTGAGAAGCACGGCGCACAGCCAGGACAAGTTGCACTGGCCTGGCAGATTGCCCGCCCGAGTATTACCTCGCCGATTGT
Source organism: Rahnella sp. AN3-3W3 (assembly GCF_003263545.1). Lineage (NCBI taxonomy): Bacteria > Pseudomonadati > Pseudomonadota > Gammaproteobacteria > Enterobacterales > Yersiniaceae > Rahnella > Rahnella sp. AN3-3W3. The sequence goes on along the minus strand of NZ_JYDG01000045.1, from coordinate 11,678 downwards.
CAGCGCGACGTCACTGCAACAACTGAGTGAGCTGGCGCAGGCTGCCACCCTCAAACTGGATGATGCGGATATTAAGACCTTAAATGACGCCAGCGCCTGGTAAACACTAAATCTGAGCCATAAAAAAAACCGCCTTCAATTCAAATCAGGCGGTTTTTGTTTATCTGCATCTTTAAAACTTAACGGAACAACGTTTGTGCCCAGCGGGCCAGGCCAGCGGTGACCGAGCCGAAATCATTGCCACCGACCAGCGGAATACCCGGTAACTGCGTCTGTAATGCAGCACGCAGCAGCGGCGAACGCGCACTGCCGCCGGTCAGGTAAATTACGTCAGGTTTAATTTCGCTGCTGGCCAGTGCCAGACTGACCTGTTCCTGAATGCGTTCCAGCGGCTGAGAAATCGCGTCACTCAGTTGCTGCTGGCTGATGGTTTCCGCCAGACCGGATTCAATAAAGTCCATCGCAGCCGTAACGCTTTCACGTTCAGAAAGTGCAATTTTACTTTCTTCTGCGGCACGCACCAGACGATAACTCAGACGCTGTTGCTGGACTTTCAGCAGGCGTTTGATCAGATCCGGTTGCGCGGCATCGCGGATCAGATCCCGCAACATACGGCCATTCGCCACGCTGTAGAAATCTAACTGTGCAGGAACATCGTTGGTCGCCACTGCATTCCAGTAAGGCAGAGCCGGGATAGCGATCCCTTTTTGCGTTTCGCTGCCCATACCAAACTGCGGTGTGAGCTGTTTGAACGCAGTCATGATGTCCAGATCATTACCGCCAACGCGACAACCACTGTGACCGAGCAGGCTGTTCTGACGCTCTGCTTTATCGCGCCACTGCGGGCCCATCAGCAAGACTGAGCAGTCCGTGGTACCGCCGCCTATATCGACGACCAGCACGGTTTTCTCTTCCGTCAGTGTCGCTTCGAAATCCAGACCTGCGGCGACCGGTTCAAACTGGAACGCAATATCACGGAAACCGGCGCGCTCAGCGGCACGTTGTAAAATGCCCTGCGCCTGAGCATTGGCCTCTTCACCACCCATCCCCTGAAAGTTGATCGGGCGGCCGATCACGGTCTGTTCAATACTTTCCTGCAAGACGGATTCGGCCTGACGCTTAATGTGGTACATCATTGCGCAGACCAGATCTTCAAACAGGGCAATCTGTTGAGGTTTCAGGCCGTTCGCGCCCAGGAAGGATTTCGGAGAGCGGACAAAGTACACCTCTTCCGGATCTTCCATATAAGTCGACAACGCCTGCAAACCGAAATGCACGCTGTTGGCATTAACCGGAATATCTTCCTCGCGGTTAAAGCTGATGCTGCGGCGCAACAGTGCCAGATTTTCATCACTGCCTGCCGGAACCTGTCCGTGACGGTTCAGCCATTCGCTGACCGCTTCACGTGTCGGAGCACAAAGCATGGAGGGTAAATAAGGATCGTTATTTTCTAACGCCAGCAGATGGGCGTTATTATCGCGCATTACTGCAACTGAGCAATTCGCTGTACCGTAGTCAAATCCAATAAACATCATTGTTCCCCATGCCAAAGAAGGGACGGGACTTTACCGGAGAGAGGCAGATTCATCAAGTCAGCGGGGCGGAAATAGAAGGAATTCCCTCTCCTGAGATGAAGAGGGAATAAACTACACAGAATTACTTCACATCTTTTACTTCAACAGCGCCTGCGCTTTTGCGACAACATTATCAACCGTAAAGCCAAACTCTTTAAACAGTTGCTCTGCTGGTGCAGATTCCCCGAAAGAGGTCATGCCGACAATTGCACCGTTGAGGCCGACGTATTTGTACCAGTAATCGGCGATACCGGCTTCCACCGCCACGCGCGCAGTCACGGCTTTCGGCAGCACAGATTCGCGGTAAGCCTCGTCCTGTTTGTCGAACACATCAGTAGAAGGCAGAGAGACTACCCGCACTTTAGTACCCGCTGCAGCCAGTTTGTCCGCGGCTTCTACCGTAATACCAACTTCGGACCCGGTGGCAATCAGAATCACATCCGGCGTGCCGTCTGAGTCTTTCAGCACATAACCACCGCGCGCCACGTTTGCCAGTTGCTCAGCGGTACGCGGTTGCTGAGTCAGGTTCTGACGCGAGAAGATAAGTGCAACCGGACCGTCGTTGCGCTCGATGGCATATTTCCATGCCACGGCAGATTCGACCTGATCAGCCGGACGCCACAGGCTCATGTTTGGCGTCACACGCAGGCTGGCCATTTGCTCAACCGGCTGGTGCGTCGGACCGTCTTCCCCCAGACCAATCGAATCGTGGGTATACACGAACACGTTGCGTATTTTCATCAGCGCCGCCAGACGTACCGCGTTTCGGGCATATTCAACGAACATCAGGAAGGTCGCAGAATAAGGCAGGAAACCGCCGTGCAGCGCGAGACCGTTGGAGATGGCCGTCATTCCGAACTCACGCACGCCGTAGTGGATGTAGTTACCGGCGTGGTCTTCAATCAGTGATTTTGAGCCCGACCACATGGTCAGGTTACTTGGCGCAAGGTCTGCGGAACCGCCAAGGAATTCAGGCAAAATTTTGCCAAACTCTTCCAGAGTATTTTGTGAGGCTTTACGGCTGGCGATATTCGCAGGTTTGGCCTGCAAACCTTCGATGAATGCCTGTGCTTTGGATTCCCAGTCCGCAGGTAATTTGCCATTAACGCGACGGTCAAATTCAGCGGCCAGCTCAGGATAGGCTTTGGCATAAGCGGCGAATTTATCGTTCCAGGCTTTTTCTTTGGCTTTGCCCGCTTCTTTAGCATCCCAGGCGTCATAAATATCTTGCGGGATTTCAAAGGCCGGATAGTTCCAGCCCAGCGCCTTGCGGGTGGCGGCGACTTCGTCGGCACCCAGTGCGGCACCATGTGCTTCATGAGTCCCGGCTTTATGCGGCGAACCGAAACCAATCACCGTTTTGCACATCAGCAGGGAAGGGCGGTCAGTGACTTTATGAGATTCTTCGATTGCCGCTTTTATGGCGTCGGAGTTTTGGCCGTCAATTCCACGGATGACATGCCAGCCGTAAGCTTCGAAACGTTTGGCCGTATCATCGGTAAACCAGCCTTCGACGTGTCCGTCAATGGAGATGCCGTTGTCATCATAAAACGCGGTCAGTTTGCCGAGTTTCAGGGTACCGGCCAGCGAGCAGGCTTCGTGGGAAATCCCTTCCATCATGCAGCCATCCCCTAAGAAAACGTAGGTGTGATGGTTGACGATTTCGTGATTTTCACGGTTGAACTGCGCGCCTAACGTACGTTCAGCAATCGCAAAACCCACGGCGTTGGCAACGCCCTGACCCAGCGGGCCGGTGGTGGTTTCCACGCCCGGCGTATAACCGTATTCAGGATGTCCTGGTGTTTTAGAATGCAACTGGCGGAAGTTTTCCAGTTCGCTCATTGGCAGGTCGTAACCGGTCAGGTGCAGCAGACTGTATTGCAGCATCGAGCCGTGGCCGTTGGACATCAGGAAGCGGTCACGATCGGCCCATTTCGGGTTGGTCGGGTTGTGATTCATGTAATCGCGCCACAAGACTTCGGCGATATCGGCCATCCCCATCGGGGCGCCGGGGTGTCCGGAATTCGCTTTCTGGACGGCATCCATGCTAAGTGCACGGATAGCATTCGCTAGTTCTCTACGAGAAGGCATATTTTTCTCCGGATGGGTCACTTTGCTGAGCCAGATGACAAAAGTGCGGAGTTGCCACCGGTCTGCCAGGTGACTCAGCTGAGGTTAGATTTTTAAACTACGGCTGAAACTAAAGCTGTGCTGAAAGCATATCTTCGAGTTTCTTCTGATCGACGGCGAATGCGCGGATACCTTCCGCCAGTTTTTCAACGGCCATGGCGTCCTGATGGTGTTCCCAGAGGAATTCAGCCTGTGTCAGAGGTGCGGGTTTTTCCCCCCCCTTGCCGGAAGGCTGTAATTTACGTTCAACCGGTTCATTGCTGGCTTTCAGTTCTTCCAGCAGATTTGGAGAAATGGTCAGGCGGTCACAACCTGCCAGCGCCAGGATTTGTTCCACTTTACGGAAGCTGGCACCCATGATGACGGTCGGGTAATCGTGAGATTTGTAGTAGTCGTAGATGTCGCGAACCGATTTCACGCCCGGATCTTTTTCCACGTCATACGTTGCGTTCGGCTCTTTGGCTTTGTACCAGTCGTAAATACGCCCAACGAACGGAGAAATCAGGTAGACGCCGGCTTCTGCACAGGCGCGTGCCTGAGCGAATGAGAACAGCAGGGTCAGGTTACAGTTGATGCCTTCTTTTTCCAGCTTCTCTGCGGCTTTGATCCCTTCCCAGGTGGAAGCCAGTTTGATCAGAATACGGGATTTATCAATGCCCTGATCCTGATACAGGCCAATCAGTTTACGGGCCTTTTCGATACACAATTCACTATTGAAAGACAGGCGGGCATCGACTTCAGTCGAGATGCGGCCTGGCACGCTTTTCAGGATTTCCCCCCCGATATTAACGGCCAGTTTATCTGTGGCATTGATCACCTGAGTCTCTTTGCTGCCGCCTTGCTTACGGGCATAGTCCAGCGCGTCTTTAATCAGGTTTTGGTATTGCGGCAGGTCGGCTGCTTTGAGGATCAGCGAAGGATTGGTGGTCGCATCCTGAGGCTCGAAATGACGGATAGATTCAATGTCACCGCTGTCGGCAACGACGGTGGTGATTTTTTTTAGTGCGTCTAACTGGTTCATCTCTTAGCTCCTTAGCGAGAAAAAACGATACAGCAATAAGGTCGTCTGACTCTGGTTCGTAGGGCTCCTACCCTGCATCATTCTGTTAACAAACTGAATGCGCTTTTTCTGATTACTGCAATGGGTCTCAACAATGGCGGCCTTTGTTGCTGCTTAAATTGGGCGTCTGACGAGAAAAGCGCAAGGACAAACTTTAAGCTTAGTTGATTTTTACGAGACGTCTTCCATGAATGAAAAGCAAACAATGTAACGGTCAATTTTTGGTCGTTATTCACCCTTCGTCGTGGCAGGGTTATCTATACTGGTCAGCGGGAAACCTGATGGTGATGTTTACCCGTACCCTGTTGTCTCTGCAAAAAATAAGAAACAAGAAAAGGACCCTACGATGGACGAACAACTCAAGCAAAGTGCGCTCGATTTTCATGAATTCCCGGTGCCCGGAAAAATTCAGGTCTCGCCCACCAAACCCCTCGCCACACAACGTGATCTGGCGCTGGCTTATTCACCCGGTGTTGCCGCTCCCTGTCTGGAGATCGCCAGAGATCCGCAGGCCGCTTACAAATACACAGCTCGCGGCAATCTGGTGGCGGTAATTTCGAACGGAACCGCGGTTCTCGGACTGGGTAATATCGGCGCGCTGGCCGGTAAACCGGTGATGGAAGGGAAGGGCGTATTGTTCAAAAAATTCGCGGGTATCGACGTGTTCGATATCGAAGTCGATGAAAACGATCCGGATAAACTGATCGACGTGATAGCCGCGCTGGAGCCGACATTTGGCGGCATCAACCTTGAAGACATCAAAGCGCCGGAATGTTTTTACATCGAGAAAAAGCTGCGTGAACGCATGAAGATCCCGGTGTTTCATGACGATCAGCACGGCACCGCGATTATCTGTACGGCGGCGGTACTCAACGGTTTACGCGTGGTGGGCAAAAATATTTCGGATGTCCGGCTGGTGGTGTCCGGCGCGGGGGCTTCTGCTATTGCCTGTCTGAATCTGCTGGTCGCGCTCGGACTTAAGCGCCACAACATTACGGCCTGTGATTCCCGTGGCGTTATCTATAAAGGCCGCGAAGAAAATATGGCCGAAACCAAAGCAGCGTATGCCATTGACGACAACGGGCAGCGCACGCTGGGCGATGCCATTCCGCAAGCCGACATCTTCCTCGGCTGTTCCGGCCCCGGCGTTTTGACGCAGGAGATGGTGATAACCATGGCGAAGGATCCGCTGATCCTGGCGCTTGCCAATCCTGAACCGGAGATTCTGCCACCGCTGGCGAAAGCGGTTCGCCCTGATGCCATCATCTGTACAGGTCGCTCGGATTATCCCAACCAGGTCAATAACGTGCTGTGCTTCCCGTTCATTTTCCGTGGCGCGCTGGATGTTGGTGCAACCACTATCAATGAAGAAATGAAACTGGCTTGTGTTCATGCGATTGCCGATCTGGCGATGGCAGAACAAAGTGATGTGGTGGCTTCCGCCTATGGAGAAGAAGAGTTGTCTTTCGGCCCGGACTACATCATTCCGAAACCCTTTGACCCGCGGCTGATTGTGAAAATTGCACCCGCGGTTGCCAAAGCGGCAATGGATTCTGGTGTGGCGATGCGCCCTATTGAAGACCTGGATGCGTACGCCGAGAAGCTGACGGAATTCGTCTATAAAACCAATTTGTTTATGAAGCCCATTTTCTCGCAGGCGAAGAAAGATGCCCGGCGGGTGGTGATGGCGGAAGGTGAAGAACAACGCGTATTACAGGCCACGCAGGAGTTGATTTCCCTTGGGCTGGCCAAACCTATTCTGGTCGGGCGGCCAAGCGTTATTGCCATGCGCATTAAAAAGCTGGGGCTGCAACTGGAAGCAGGCCGCGATTTCGAAGTGGTAAATAACGAATCTGATCCGCGCTTCAATGAGTACTGGCGTGAATATTATGAGCTGATGAAACGGCGCGGTGTGTCGCAGGAGCAGGCGCGGCGGGCGGTGATTGGTAATCCGACACTGATTTCCGCCATCATGCTGTTGCGTGGTGAAGCTGATGCGATGATTTGCGGTACAGTCGGTACCTATCACGAGCATTACGACATCGTGGAGAAAGTATTTGGTTTTCGCGAAGGAGCGCACGTTGCCGGCGCGATGAATGCGTTGCTGCTGCCAAGCGGCAATACGTTTATTGCAGACACTTACGTTAACGACGATCCGACGCCGGAACAGCTGGCAGAAATCACGCTGATGGCGGCAGAAACGGTGCGGCGTTTTGGTATTGAGCCAAAGGTTGCATTGCTTTCGCATTCGAGTTTTGGCACGTCAGACAGTCCGGCGGCGCTGAAAATGCGACGTACGCTGGAGCTGGTAAACGAGCTTGATCCTGAGCTGGAAATAGACGGCGAGATGCATGGCGATGCGGCGCTGGTGGAAAGCATACGTCAGGACATCATGCCGGACAGCCCGCTGAAAGGTTCGGCCAATATCCTGATTATGCCGAATATGGAATCGGCGCGTATCAGCTACAACCTGCTGCGGGTATCGTGCTCTGAAGGCGTGACTGTCGGACCAGTGCTGATGGGGGTGTCGAAACCGGTACATATTCTGACACCGATTGCTTCGGTACGCAGGATTGTGAATATGGTGGCTTTAGCCGTGGTCGAGGCGCAGACCGAGCCTCTTTAACTCTAACTCTAACTCTAACTCTTTAACCCTGACTCTTTGAACCTGCCTGCTTAAACCTGAAAGGGCGCCGCAACGGGCGCCCTGTTTCATGAAATGACGGGCTCAGTATTTCACTTCGCCGATCCGCTCCAGCGCATCGACGATCAGATCCCAGAAACGCTGATGATCGAGTTTTACCGCGACCTGCGTGTGGCAATCTGGCGGCGGCGGGGTGCGGAAATCGGCAACGGTCATGCCCAGCGTCAGCGTGCCGGTCAGCTCAATATCCACCGGCACTTTTTGCACCGTCATCACGTTCGGATCAATCACGTAAGCCACGGCGCACGGGTCGTGAACCGGCGGGGAATTAAAGCCCTGACGATCTTTGTAGCTCAGACCGAAGAAATCGAGCAGCTCACCGACAAATTTGGCAGGCTGTGTGCTGACCGCAGCAATACGCGCAGCGACTTCCGGCGTGGCAAGTGCCTGATGGGTGAGATCCAACCCGACCATGGTCAGCGGCCATTTTTCGTTGAACACGATATGGGCGGCTTCCGGGTCAATTTTGATATTAAACTCGGCAACTGCGCTCCAGTTACCCACATGATAACCGCCGCCCATCAGCACCACTTCTTTCACACGGTCAGCAATGCGCGGCTCTTTACGTACCGCCATCGCAATATTGGTCAGCCCGCCGGTGGGCACCAGCGTGATCGTTTTCGGTGGATGGGACATGATCAAATCAATGATCAGGTCGATGGCGTGAACCGGCTCCAGCGTAATGGCGGCTTCCGGCAGCACCGGTCCGTCAAGACCTGATTCGCCGTGGATTTCATCAGCCACTTCAATCTGACGCACCAGCGGACGTGTTGCGCCCGCCGCAAATGGCACTCCGGTCAGGTTAATCACACGAGCAACGGCAAGTGCGTTGCGGGTGACTTTTTCCAGTGTCTGATTACCGACTACCGTGGTAACAGCCAGCAGTTCGATGTCGGGGTTACCGTGAGCCAGTAACATAGCGATAGCGTCGTCGTGCCCCGGATCGCAATCAAGGATGATCTTTTTGACCATTTCTTATTCCTTTAATTAATGTAGTGGTACTTCGGTTTCGACAGCCAGACCGGATTATTTTTTGGCTTGTTGCAGCCACTTATCCAGTTCATTGGCAAATTGCTGGCGGTCGCGCTGATTAAGCGCAGGCGGTCCGCCGGTCTGCACGCCGCTGGCGCGCATGGTGTCCATAAAATCACGCATATTCAGGCGCTCTTTGATGGTTTCAGTGGTGTACCGCTCGCCGCGAGGGTTGAGCGCTACACCGCCTTTTTCAATCACTTCCGCCGCGAGAGGAATATCTGCGGTGATCACCAGATCGCCGGGCTCGGTGCGTTTAACGATTTCGTTATCCGCGACGTCAAAACCGGCTTCCACGCGCAAAGTACGCAGGAATTTCGACGGCGGTGTGCGGATGATTTGGTTAGCCACCAGTGTCACCATCATGCCGGTGCGCTCAGCGGCGCGGAACAGCACTTCCTTGATGACATTCGGACAGGCGTCGGCATCAACCCAGATTTGCATTAGCTTTGCTCTCCGTTTACAGAGGATCCTTTTTCAGCCAGCCAGTCGCGAACCGGCAGGAAATCGCTGTACAGCGCGGCTTCCGGGCTGCCAGCTTCCGGCTCGTAGCCATATTCCCAGCGCACCAGCGGAGGCATCGACATCAAAATAGATTCTGTACGCCCGCCGGTTTGCAGGCCAAACAGCGTTCCGCGATCCCACACCAGATTGAATTCGACGTAGCGGCCACGGCGGTAAAGCTGGAACTGACGCTCGCGTTCGCCCCACGGCAGGGCTTTGCGTTGTTCCACGATGGGCAGATAGGCGTCAGTGAAGCCGTTACCGACGGCCTGCATAAAGCTGAAACAGGTATCGAAATCTGGCGAGTTCAGATCGTCAAAGAATAAACCGCCGATCCCGCGTGCTTCATTGCGGTGTTTGATAAAGAAGTAATCGTCACACCATTTTTTGTATTTCGGATACACGTCATCGCCGAATGGCTGGCAAAGCTGCTGCGCGGTGAGGTGCCAGTGGCGGGCATCTTCTTCAAAACCATAAAACGGTGTGAGGTCAAAACCCCCACCGAACCACCAGACCGGCGCTTCACCCGGCTTTTCGGCAATAAAGAAACGCACATTGGCGTGGCTGGTCGGAATGTAAGGGCTCAGCGGATGAATGACCAGTGAGACGCCCATGGCCTGAAAACTACGCCCGGCAAGTTCAGGGCGATGTGCCGTGGCGGAAGCCGGAAGGGTCGCGCCGGAAACATGCGAGAAGTTCACACCAGCTTGTTCGAACACTGCGCCATGGGTCATAACCCGGCTCTGACCGCCACCGCCTTCTTCGCGAACCCACTGGTCTTCAGCAAAATGACCTTTGCCATCGGCAGCGGCCAGTTGCTGGCAAATGTGGTCCTGAAGCTTGAGCAGGAAGGTTTTGACTTGCTGGATGTCGGGAATGGATTGGCTCACAGGCTAACTCGCAGACGTTGACTGAAAAGACATTCAGCGCCTTGCGGGCGCTGAATGATAGAAAAGTGGACGTTATTATATACCCAAAACCCTGCGGGTCACCAAAGGCGGCTGCTTTGGGTGTGGGGGAAACGTTATCGGGGCTTGCGCTCGTTGGCGTCGAAGTAACTGAAAAAGTTCACGATACCCTGGGAAATGGCCTGAGCAATTTCACGGCGGAACGCTGTTGTGCTGAGCAACTGTTCTTCCTGATGGTTGGTGATAAACGATGTTTCCACCAGAATTGACGGGATCGACGGGGATTTCAGAACGGCAAATGCGGCCTGTTCAGTTTGCTGGCTGTGCAGGTGGTGGATAGGCCGGATCCTGTCGAGCACGTGATGCCCCAGCGTCAGGCTGTTTTTAATGGTGTCGGTCTGCACCAGATCGAATAACACCTGCTGCAGATAATTGTTGTCTTCTTTGGCGTACTTCGCTCCGGCAACCAGGTCGGCGTCATTTTCTTTCTTCGACATATAGCGCGCCATGGCGCTGCTGGCACCGCGATTGGAAAGAGCAAAAACCGACGCACCGGAGGCCGTCGGGCTGGTGTAACCATCGGCGTGAATGGAAACGAACAGATCTGCCTGATGCTGATGTGCCAGTTCAACACGCTGATAAAGTGGAATAAAGTGGTCGGAATCGCGGGTCAGTTTGACTTCAATATGGCTTTGCTCGCCCAAAAATTCCCGCACATAGTTGGCGATTTCCAGCACCACGTGTTTTTCTTCCGAACCCTCATGACCGACAGCGCCGGAATCAATACCGCCGTGGCCGGGATCGATCATCACCAGTTTCTTCGCGCCAGGCGGCTTAGGTGCCGGGGCGGATTTGGTGATGTGTGCCTGTTGTGCTGCGCTGGCAGAGCGGGAACCAAAGGCGGCAATCGCTAAACCGAGTCCGGAAAGCAGTAACTGGCGGCGTGTGGCGGCAGCAGGAAGCGGCTGGAAATGTAGAAATTTGTTCAGGGGGTTTAACATCAGTCCGTTACCGTCAGAAAAAAGGCAGAATGCTCTATGTTATAGAGTATCTTTTTTATAGTTTCGATCTGAGAACTATTACTTTTTATGAATATTGTGTCGCGGATGAAATCAGGGTCGAATAAATGTCCGGTAACGGGCGGGAATATCTTCTTCAGGTGTTGAAGTTGCGGTTTAAATTCATTCTTAAAGCAGACAATCTGTGATTTTGATGTTGCGTATCAAACAGATCACGCGATAATCAAGTAAACCCCTATTAACAGCGGCGAACAGTGATGGAAATTCGCGTATACCGTCAAGAAGATTTTGAAGAAGTACTGACCTTATGGGAGCGTTGCGATCTGCTGCGCCCGTGGAACGATCCTGAGCTGGATATCGAACGTAAAATTAACCACAGCCCGGAGTTTTTCCTGGTGGCAGAAGTGGGGGGCGAAGTGGTCGGCACCCTGATGGGCGGCTACGACGGCCATCGCGGTTCGGCTAACTATCTCGGCGTACATCCGGATTATCGCGGACGAGGCATCGCTAACGCGCTGGTTAATCGTCTGGAGAAAAAACTGATTGCCCGCGGCTGCCCGAAAATGAATTTAATGGTGCGTGCAGAAAACGATGCCGTGGTCAGCATGTACGAAAAACTGGGTTATGAAATTTCGGATACGCTTTTACTGGGTAAGCGGCTGATCGAAGACCAGGAATATTAATCTACCCGTTGTTCTTCATTGAATAAAAAAGCCCCGGCAGAATCACATCTGTGGACTGACCCCA